>JAGDBR010000291.1 GCA_017958935.1 Lachnospiraceae bacterium
GATGTAGATCTTCTGATCGAGCCGTTCGCTTCGGTGAACGTGCCGATGAAAGTATTATGCCGGAAAGACTGCAAAGGCATCTGCGTACGCTGCGGGGCGAATCTGAATGACGGACCCTGTGGATGTCAGAGAACCGAGGCCCCCACGAAAATGGCCGACGCCCTGATGAAGGCCCTGCAGAACACAAAACTTGTCTGATAAAGGAGGTGTACGAAATGTCCATTTGTCCTAAGAATAGAACTTCTCGTTCTCATCGTGACCAGAGAAGAGCGAACTGGAAGATGTCTGCTGTGAATTTAGTCAAATGCTCGCATTGCGGTGCGCTGATGAAGCCGCACTGTGTCTGCAAGTCCTGTGGCTATTATAACAAGAAGGAGATCGTGAAGCAGGAGGCGTAAGCTTCGTGCCGCGATTCCGCATGAAAAAGAGAGCCGCCTGAACCGGGGCTCTCTTTTTTCTGTTTTCCGAAAGCAATGGAAGGGGCATCCATGGGTGATTATCTGCTGCTGATCGACGGGTCGTCGCTGCTGTCGACGAACTTCTTCGGCAATCTGCCGCGGGAGATCCTGTTCTCGAAGGACCCGGCCGAGAAGGAAAAGTATTTCCACAAGATCATGATGACGTCGAAGGGCGTGTACACGAACGCCGTCTTCGGCTTTCTGCGCACGCTGTTCAAGATCCTGAAGGACCAGCAGCCTGCGTATCTTGCGGTCGCATGGGATCTGACGCGCGACACGTTCCGGCGCGAGAAATACCCGGAATACAAGGCGAACCGGGGCGACACGATGCTCCCGCTCGCCGAGCAGTTCGACCTCTGCCCGAAGGTGCTCGAACAGATGGGCATCCCCCAGTTCATGTCCGAGCGGTACGAGGCTGACGACTGGTGCGGGTCGCTTGCGAAGCGTTTCGAGCAGGAGGTGCCCGTGAAGATCCTGACGAAGGATCACGACTACCTGCAGCTCGTCAATGACCGTACACATCTGTGGCTCATGCATTCCTCGGCGGAAAAGACCGAAGAGATGTACAAAAAGTACCGGATGACGCACGACCCGGACGTGCCGGACCGGGCTTTCGAGCTGGATCCCCGGCTTGTCGAGGAAGAGTTCGGCGTGAAGCCGGAGCACGTGAATTCGCTGAAGGGCCTTCAGGGAGACTCCTCCGACAACATCAAGGGCGTGCCCGGCATCGGACCGCAGACCGCGCTGAAACTGATCGCGGAATACGGGACGGTCGGCGCGCTGTATGAAGCGGTCCACGCGGCGGAAAACGCGCCGGGCGGACTCGACGCGCTGAAGAAGGACTGGAAAGAACGCCTCGGCATCACGCGGTCCCCGCTGAATTTCCTGCTGAAGGAATCGGACGAGGAACTGACCGGCGAGCGCTCGGCCTTCCTGTCGGAAGAGCTTGCAACGATCTTCCGGGACATCGATCTCGGCAGCCTCACGCTGGACGATCTGAAGACATCGCTTCAAAAGGACGCCGTTGATGCGGTCCTGAACGAACTGGAATTCC
>JAGDBR010000292.1 GCA_017958935.1 Lachnospiraceae bacterium
CGCCTGCTGGCGGGCTGCTTCTTCCGCCGCCGCACGCGCGGCTTCATTGTTCTGACGGATCTCTTCGTAGAAATCGTGCTCGCTCATGCCTGTCCGTGCGGACAACGCTTCACGCGCATATTCGAGCTTCTCCATGTCGCGTGTCGCGCGCAGGAAGGTGTCATGCATGCCGTAATCGGCGGAGATCTCCGCGATCTCCTGATATTCTTCCAGAATGTAGACCAGCACGGAGTAAACGTTCGTCCACTCTTCGGCTTCCATCCGCTTCGGATATTCGTTCTTTAAGCAGTAGTTGATCTCGTTCCTGTGATAGGTGAGTTCCTCGAAGACGTCGGAGCCGGCCTGACCCGCATCGAAACCAAGGTCGAAGCTCTCGGGCATGACCGTCACGTCATTCTGCGGCCGCGGCGCTTCTGTCGGGGCTTCCGTCGGTGCCGGAGGCTGTTCCGCCGCTTCGGACGGCTGTCCTTCCGGTGCTTCCGACGGTTCCTGCGCAGGTTCCGTTGCTTCGGGCGTCTCCGGCACTTCCGGCGTCACGTCTTCCAGCACTGCAATGAAATCGCCCGCCACGAAACCGTGGTAATCAGCCAGCTGCAGATAATACCAGAGAATGCCGCCGACCGTCTGTTCGCCGACGATCGTCAGTTCCTGACCCAGGATCGCGCCGCCGATGATGTCCGCGGAAACATCGGGCTCCTTGCGGACGTTCAGCACGGAACCGAACGCGACTTTGCCGACCTTCGGCTCTTCGTACAGGACCAGCGCTTCGGGATCCTCTTCGGGCTCTGTCTCGCTCTCGGACACGCTTTCCGGCTCTTCCTTGTTCAGGAAGTCGTTCAGCTGCTCCTCCGCGTCCTCATATGTATAAAGAAAACTCTCGAGCGCGTAGGACGCGCCTGCCACTGCCGTTTTCGCATCGAGGTCGTCAAAACTGACCGCGCCGGTCTGCACGGTTCCCGCTGCCAGAACGGCAGTCAGTATGAAGGCTGAAATGCGAAGTATTTTTTTCATATCTGCTCCGAAAATATTACAAACTTGTTACATAGGTATTTGTAATATAGCAGTGATCCGGCAATTTGTCAAGGGAGGACGCCGTTTTTCCGGCATAAATTCCCCCTTGGCAGTTAACATTTCCGTAAAAAAGCTTATTCTTCCGGCTTCCCGTCCGCAAAAAGCGGGGATTCCCGGAGCACGTTCTCATTTTCCGGCGCTGCCTGCCGCGTTTCCACGACGGTCTCCCGGACTTCGGCTGCAACTTCCTGCACCGGAGCTGCCGGCACGTCGGCCGGACGGACCGGCTGCGGAGTCGGTGCCTGCTGCGGAGCCGGGGCTGCCTGGACAGGCTGCACGGGCTGTACGGACTGCACGGGCTGCACAGGCTGTACGGGCTGTGTGTTCCTGCGGCTCTTCTTCGGCGCGACCGCCGCGCGGACCGCGGCGATATTGTCCGCGGCTTCCAGGATCATGCCGTTGAACGCGAAGCTCACGAACGCGAAGATCAGGCCGCCGATCAGCGTCAGGACTCAGTACAGGTAAGACTCGCTCAGCTTGATAGTCGACGCATAGACAAAGCAGATGAC
>JAGDBR010000293.1 GCA_017958935.1 Lachnospiraceae bacterium
TCTACCACCCCGAATGTATCTTACCAACAAAATGTCAATCCGTCAAGGCGATATCGGAAGCGATTGAAACGATTTCGGATTCTTTTCAAACGATTTCACGAGACAAAGGAAGGGCCGGCGCGATCGCGCCGGCCCCTGCCTCTCGGAAACATGAGGAACATCTCGTCACATGGTTTGCCCGATGTTTCCTGCTTTCCTATTTCTCAAGTTGTTTCCAACTCGCTTTCCTTACGGTACCTGCACCTCGTCGGTGTACAGGATGCCTTCGTTCGTGCCGTCACTCAGGATCATGTAGCCCCGGCCGTACATCGGCGTCGGCGCGTTCTTGATCGTAAGGCCGGTGACGTCGTTGAACGAGAGGCCGCTCGATACGTACTTGTAAACGCCGGTCTTCCCGTAGACGATGTCCGCCGACAGCGAGAACAGGATGCCCTGCTCCTTTAAGGTGTAGCCCGCCGGAATGTCACGGAGCGCTTCGAAGTACACCGCGCCGTTCTCCCGCTTCGCCGTGATCATCGTGATCGTCGGTTTCGCAGCCGGTGCCGTCGTTCCGTACACCGCGTAGATCGTCGTGTCCGCCTGATACCGGACGTAGGTCTCCGCGTTCGTCGAAAGGAGGTTGCCTGCCGCGTCCGCGTAGTACAGGAAGGTCTTGTCGCCTGCAGGAGCGTTTAACTTCACGGTCGCCGTGATGTTCACGTTCGAGAAACTCTGGTTTCCAGTCGCATAAGCCGTCCAGGTGTCCGGAGTGCCGGTCGTGCCCTCTTCGACGCCGAGAACGGTCAGGTTGTAGACTGCCGCGTCGTCATTGTCGTAGGCCGCGATCACGTTCACCGAGGTCGTCCGGCCCGCGATCGTGTTCATCTCCTCGACCGAGGTGACGGTCTGTCCGTCTACCGTCCAGCGGCCGTTCTTCTTGCCCGCCACCGTCGGAACCGAAGCGAAGTCCGCATCCGTCAGTGCGTTCGTTACGCCGTTTGCGTTCACTCTCGTCTTGATCACCTGATTGTTCGCCGTGTAGAAGATCACCAGCTGTCCTTCGGAAGTGATGACGTTCGCCGTCAGCGTCGTGTCAGCAGCGAGATCGAAGCTGTAAGATTCGTCGCGGCTCACCAGCTTGCCGGATTCGTTCGTCCAGCACTGGAATTCGTCCGTTCCGTTATAGACCACGGTGATCGTGGAGCCGGCCACGTACTTCGTGCCGACCATTTCACCCTTGATCGTGTAATCGGTCGTGCCGTTCACCGTCACCGAGAAGCCGTCCGCAGCGCCGTATTCGTACACGGCCTCGATCGTCTTCGCGGCCGTCGCGGTCGCGGTGTAGGTTGCATCCGTACCAAGTTCCGTCGTGCCTTCATACCAGCCGAGGAAACTGTATCCTTCGACTGCCGGTGCCGTCAGTGTGTAGGAAGCATTCTTCTTCACCGGGCCGGCGCCTTCGATCGAAGTCGTCGGAAGCGAGCCGAGTTTCGCGCGGGAAGTCGCTTCGATGATGACGCCCTCCGCGATCTCAAAATTGTACGTGCGGGTATCCGAGGGCTCCACCGCATTGGAATAGGTGCCCGGAATGGCCATAAGTCCATCTGCAATGTAAGTCGCAGTCGGCTTCGCGTAGAAGAAGCCGCCGCTGATGTACTTCGTCAGCGTTCTCGCCCAGACGCGCGTCACATAACCGCCGGTGATCGAAACGGTTCCGCCTTCCGCGATCCACGATGCA
>JAGDBR010000294.1 GCA_017958935.1 Lachnospiraceae bacterium
CAGCACGGCCGCGCCGAACAGCAGGATCGCAGCCGCCGCGATCGCCGCATAGACTGCCAGCATGCCGTAGTCGCCCGTCTCCGGCGGCGTATAGGTGAACGTGTTCGTGATCACGAAGCCGTCCTCCGCGGAACCGCCGATCTCGCAGTCGTAGTTTTCGACTTCCAGCTCTTCGACCGTGTACTCGTACATGACCGGCTTTCCGTCCTCGAACCTCGCTTCCGGAAGATCCGTGAACGTGTACTGCCAGTTGCCGGCCGCGTTCAGCGTTCCTTCATCGGCAGCCTTGCCGTCACACAGCAGGTTCACGATGACTTCCCCGGGACGCATGCCTTCTTCATCGTCGTCGTCTTCCCAGACCTTCTCGACCGTAACGTCGATCAGGCGCACGTAGGTGACCTCCGGGATCTCGAATTCGAAGGAGCCGTCATGCTGTCCGTCGGTCGACGTGTAGTCCAGGACCGCCGAAACGTTCGTCGGATAGATGCCGGATTCCGCATTCTCGTCTTCAAGGATCAGATCGTAGGAAAGCGTGATCGGGTTTGCGTTCTCGACCGGGACGTTCAGCGTCCACGTGATCGTCTTGTTCTCCTTGTCATATTCCACGACATAAGGATAAACACCGTTCGTATCGGCTTCGCCGAAGTACCACTTGCCGTCCGTAAAGGTGACCGCCAGCGCTTCGCCGCTCAGCGTCATGCGGAAGCCGTCCTTGTTGTCGTCGTTCTTCAGGATGAAGTCGTCGGTGATCTGGTCGGTCACGACGCCCTCGGAGACCATGTACAGGATGTCTTCCTTGACGCTGTTAAAGATCGCGGAAACAGAAGCCGCATCGGCGATATCGGCGGCGTAGTCGCTGATCCCTTCCGACTTGATCCATTCGTTGAAGCTCTTTGCGATCTCAAGACCGGAGCCGCTGCCCCAGCCGTTGTAGTTGATGACCGCACCGTTGTACTTTTCGACCATGTCCGTCCAGAGGTGGGCGGTCAGATACAGGGCTTTCTGCAGGCCGTCCGGATGAAGCTGATAGAAATACGGGTTGACCGTGGTCGTGTAGGTGTAAACGCCGTCATTCTCTTCGACCGTGTACGGGTTGGCCTGGAGCCAGTTCAGATCCGCGAAAGCGGCGCTCGGGACGAACTCGTAATACTTCTTGTGCAGCGCATAGGTGTACCCGTTTCCGTTCGAGACCGCATGCTCCGTCATCGTTCCGGACGCCGAAGCGGATTCCTTGTAAGCGTAGCCGCAGCGGTAATCGTACTTGGTCTTTCCGCTCAGTTCTTCGTTCGTGCTGGCGTACAGCTTGGCGAAATCATTGGCGTAGAAATTGCCGGTCTTCGCGAAATACTCGTCGAAGCTTAAATTTGCCAGGTCTTCGTCAGTACCTTTGAAGAAGTTGATGTTGTCAGAGAATTTGTATGCACTCTTGGAGTAAGCGATGGTCTGCTGTCCGATCGCCGGCGTTCCGTAGACCTTGCCCGATGCCATGTACTGACCGTAAACGGACGTCGGGATGTCGTTCTCGTCGTTCCAGATGTAGGTCTTGCCGTCGGTCAGGAAGAAGACGTACTTGTGATCGTCTTCGACCGTAGAATCCTCGGTCAGCCATCTGTCGGCCATGACCAGGCCGCCGTGCATGTTGGTGCCGCTGCTGAGCGCCTTCAGCGAAGCTTCCGGATAGTTAATCGCGTCCAGGATGGTCTGCTTGTTTTCGTCATTATACTTGATCATTCCGCTCTTCGCTTCTTCCGTCACCAGGCTGATCGTATCAAAGGCCAGGCCTCTGTCCTTGATGACGCCGACGTTCAGATCGACA
>JAGDBR010000295.1 GCA_017958935.1 Lachnospiraceae bacterium
AAAGGAATCATTCATGCAGACTGCAGACAGATGCCCATTGTTAATCCATATTTTTTCATGAACCTAGGCCTAATGTGCACCCCTTTCTGCTTTTTCAGTGAATATCGGAGGAACTACCTGTCCTGATCCTCATACCCGATCGAGTAGATATTGCAGACTCCGTCCCGGTTCGAGGGATATAGGAACTGGTCACAGGACAAGGAGAAGGTCGGATGGCAATGCGTCCTCTGATAGGTCCAGCTCGTGCCGTGATTGCAGAGCGTTTTGATCGTCGGATGCTGTTCGTCATGAATGTCGATCAGCACGAGGTGATCCGTCTGGTCACCGACAAGGAGCGTGTTGTCGTTGTTCGCGTGGTAATGGTTGCAGTAATAGGGCATCGGGATCGTCTTCAGCACGTTGCCCTTGGAATCCGCAAGCCCGACGTAGGCCGCGCTTTCGTCGACCTCGCCCTCGAAGATCTGCACGCGGTTCGAGGTGATCGTCCCGTCGTGGCCCTTGCCGCGGTTGTCGAAGAAGATGTAACCGTCGCGCGTCCAGAACTCGTGGCCGACGCAGTCGTCCTTTTCCTGACGGAAGCAGGGCGTGATCTCGAGGCTCGTGCAGTCGACAAGGTACATACGCTGGTTCACGAGGTTCCAGGGACCTTCGTGGCAGAAGAGCGCGACGTTCGGATCGAGCGGCGAGAACTGGAAATGGTTGCACCAGCAGGAATCGCGGACGACGGTCCTGAAGCCGGAGCCGTCCAGATTCACGAGGATCACCCAGGACCGCTTGATCAGATAGAAGCTTTCCTTGAAGCCGCCGTAATTGGCGGCGTTTTTGTATTTGTCGAGCCGCTCGGAGCGGATGATGCCGACGGTCTTTTTGTCCGGGCTGATAAAGGGCGACGAGATCGTCGTGCCCTCCGGCGCTTCATAGATCACCGAGAGCTCGCCGGTCACGGTGTCGAGCTTTTTCAGCTGCCGGCCGACGATGTAGACGAGGATCGTGGAATCCGGGCATTTCGTGTGGTTCAGCGTCAGGATCCCGTCCGGCTCGTCGGTCATCTGCGTGATCAGGCCGGTCTCCAGGTCCATTTTGCAGAAGTTGAAGATCTCGGTCCCGGCATGCGGGCGGTTCGACATGAACCAGATCTCTTTGTCGCCGAGCGTGAAGGAATTGTCCGTAAAGTACAGGTGGTAGTTTTCGTAAGGGCCCTGCGTGAGCTGGCGGATCTCTCTGCCGGTCTCCGGGTCTTTGTACGTTTTGATCTCCGAAGGATATGTCTGTCCGATCATGGGGCGCCTCCCGTCAATTTGATAAGACCATCTTACCGAATCGCGGGGTGAAAATCAAGAGGCGCGCGCTGTTGCCAAGACAACGCTTCCCATGATATAATAAAACCGATTATGGACATGCGGACAGGCCCGTTCCCGGGCCGTCCGGGGGAAGGCAGCGCGCGGGCACATCAGGATGCGGAGGATCAAATGCCGAAATACGATACGGCCGGGAAAACACCGGAGGAACTGAAAGCCGCCAAATTCACGAAAATGACGACGCAGCCGGTGCAGAAGCTCGTGATCGAGCTGGCGGTCCCGACGATCATTTCGATGCTCGTGACGGCCTTCTACAATATCGCCGACACGTTCTTCGTCGGACGGGTCGGGACGGCCGCGACCGCGGGCGTCGGCCTGATCTTCCCGGTCATGACGATCATCCAGGCCTTCGGCTTCTTCTTCGGGCAGGGCTCCGGGAACTACATTTCCCGCGCGCTCGGCGCGAAGCAGGAGAAGGAAGCGGAGGAGATGGCCGCGACTGGGAACATCCTGGCCTTCCTGTTCGGCGCGCTGATCCTGACGCTCGGCACGTTGTTCACGGCTCCGGTGCTGCACGTCCTCGGCGCGCGCGAAGGCGCGGTCACGGACCAGACCATCCGGTACGCGTCGGACTATTTCCGCATCATCCTGATCGGCGCGCCGTTCATGTGCATGTCGTGCGTGCTGAACAATCAGTTGAGGTTCCAGGGCAATGCGTTCTTCTCGATGATCGGCCTCGTCTCGGGCGCGGTCTTGAACTGCGGCCTGGACCCGCTGTTCATCTTCGTGTTCAAAATGGAGGTCGCGGGCGCGGCGACGGCGACGGTCATTTCGCAGTTCACGAGCTGCGTGATCCTTTATGTCGGGACGCTTCGGTCGGACAGCCTGAAGATCCGTCTCAGGCATTTCCGGCCGACGCTGAAGAACCTGAAGAACATCGCGGTCGGCGGAACGCCTTCGCTGTTCCGCCAGAGCCTGCAGTCCGTCGCGACGCTGTGCCTGAATACCGCGGCGGGGGCCGCGGTGGCGGAATCCCAGTCGGACGCGGCGATCGCGGCGTTCTCGGTCGTGTCGAAGATCATGGCCTTCGCGTTCTCGGCGCTCTTGGGCTTCGGCCAGGGCTTCCAGCCGATCTGCGGCTTCAACTACGGCGCGAAGAAGTATGACCGCGTGAAGCGCGCTTACGTCTTCTGCCTGAAGGTCGGCCTGATCGCGCTGTTCATCGAGTCGTGCCTCGCGTTCGCGTTTGCGCCGCAGCTCGTCGCGATCTTCCGCGACGATCCGGACGTCATCCGCTACGGTGCGGTCGCGATGCGCTGCCAGGCCTGCACGCTGACGCTGATGGCGGTCGTCACGATGACGAACATGCTGTATCAGAACATCGGCCGCGTCGTCGGCGCGACGCTCCTGGCCGTCGCGCGCCAGGGCCTGATGTTCATCCCGGTCGTCCTGGTGCTCCCGTCGCTGTTTGAGGAGCATATCCGGGGCGTGTATCTTGCGCAGCCCGTCGCGGACGTGTTCGCGTTCTGTCTGGCGCTGCCGCTGGCGATCCTGATGTACCGGGAGCTGACGCGGAAAGAGAAAGAAGCGGCTCTGACGGACGGGACCGGCGCCGAAGTGAAAACGGTCCCCGCAGAGGGTCATGTGACGGAAAAGGAATAAGACGATGAAGATCCCCGAACTGCTGGTTCCCGCGAACAATCTGGAAGTCCTGAAGGTGGCCGTGCTCTACGGCGCGGACGCCGTCTACATCGGCGGCGAAGCCTTCGGCCTGCGTGCAGGCGCGAAAAACGCCACTTTGGACGAGCTGAAGGAAGGGGTGGCATTTGCCCACGCCCGCCGCGTCAAAGTCTATATAACAGCCAATATTCTCGCTCACAACGCCGATCTTGAAGGCATCCGGGCGTACTTCCACGACTTGAAGGAAGTGAAGCCGGACGCGCTGATCATTTCGGACCCGGGCGTCTTCTCGATCGCGAAGCAGGTCTGCCCGGAGATCGAGATCCACGTCTCGACGCAGGCGAACAATACGAATTACGAAACTTATCTTTTCTGGTGGCAGGCCGGCGCGAAGCGCGTCGTCGCCGCCAGGGAGCTTTCATTGGAGGAACTCGCCGGGATCCGGCGGCAGGTGCCCGAGGAACTGGAGATCGAAGCCTTCGTGCACGGCGCGATGTGCGTCAGTTATTCCGGACGGTGCCTTCTGTCGAACTTCCTCGCGGGGCGCGACGCGAACCGCGGCGAGTGCACGCATCCCTGCCGCTGGAAATACGCGGTCACGGAGGAGACGCGGCCGGGCGAATATTTCCCGGTCGAAGAGAACGAACGCGGGACCTTCATTTTCAACTCGAAGGACCTGTGCATGATCGACCGGCTGCCGGATCTTCTGAAGACCGGCGTGGACAGCCTGAAGATCGAAGGGCGCATGAAGACCGCACTCTACGTCGCGACGGTGACGCGGGCGTACCGGCTCGCGCTGGACGCGCTCGCGGAAGGAGAGGACGTGTACGAAGCGCACCGTGAATGGTACCGCGCGGAGGTCGGCAAGTGCACCCACCGCCCGTACTCGACGGGCTTCTTCTACGGGAAGCCGACGGAGAACGACCAGATCTACGATTCCGCGTCCTATGTGACCGGCGCCGTCTACATCGGCATGTCGGAGGGCTTCGACGACGACGGCCTGATCAAAATGACGCAGAAGAACAAATTCGCCGTCGGCGACAGACTCACGATCCTCGCCCACGACGGGCGGAACGTGGAGACCGAAGTCCTGGAGATCCGGGATGACGACGGAAACGGACAGCAGAGCGCGCCGCACGCGAAACAGTCCCTGCACGTGCGCTTCTCCATTACACCCGACATGTACGATATCCTGAGAAAAGAGGCATAGAACATGAACATCCCGAAGACTTACGAACTGCTGAAAGAACAGGACCTTCCCGAGATCGGGGGGCACGGATGCATCCTGCGGCATGTGCGATCCGGCGCGCGCCTGTTCCTGATCGAATCGGACGACGAGAACAAGGCGTTCTCGATCGGCTTCCGGACGACGCCGGAGAACGACACGGGCGTCCCGCACATCCTGGAGCATTCGGTGCTCTGCGGCTCCGAGAAATATCCGGTCGAGGACCCCTTCGTCGAGCTGATGAAGGGTTCGCTGAACACGTTCCTGAACGCGATCACGTTCCCGGACAAGACGGTCTATCCGGTCGCCTCCTGCAACGATCAGGACTTCAAGAACCTGATGGGCGTCTACATGGACGCGGTCCTGCACCCGAACATCTACACGAACGAGAAGATCTTCCGGCAGGAGGGCTGGCACTACGAGCTGGAGAGCCCTGAGAGCGAGCTGAAGATCAACGGCGTCGTCTACAACGAGATGCGCGGCGCCTATTCGGATCCGGACGAGATCGTCTACGACGCGATGACGCACAGCCTGTTCCCGGGCCTGACGTACGCACGCGATTCCGGCGGCAACCCGGAGCACATCCCGGAGCTGACGTACGAAGACTTCCTCGCGTTCCACAAACGCTACTACCATCCGTCGAATTCCTACATCTATCTGTACGGGAACATGGACATGGAAGAGCGGCTGCAGTGGCTCGACGAAGCCTATTTAAGCCGGTACGGCGCGATCGACCCGAAGACGGACATCCCGGAAGAAGCGGCGTTCGAAGCGCCCGTGCACGTCAAGGCCGCGTACTCGATCTCCGAGGGGGACCCGGAGGATCATTTCTATGCGCTCGGCAAGGTCGTCGGCGAGCTGTACGACCCGGTGAAGTCGCTGGCGTTCGAAGTCTTGAGCTACGCGCTGCTGAACGCACCGGGCGCACCGGTGCGCCAGGCTCTGCTGGACGCCGGTCTCGGGACCGACATCTACGGCGGCTATGAGTCGGGCTACCGGCAGCCGCTGTTCGACATCGTCGCGAAGGGCGGCCCTGCCGGAAAGGAAGAAGAATTCGCGGCGGTCATCGACCGCGCGCTCAGAGACGAGATCGCGGCGGGCTTCTCGAAGAAGACGCTGCTCGCCGGCATCAACAACATCGAATTCTCGCTGCGCGAGGCGGATTACGGCCGCATGCCGAAGGGCCTGGTCTACGGGCTGACCGCGATGGGCACCTGGCTGCACGACGATCTTTCGCCGATGCAGAACCTCGCGTTCGACGCCCCGTTCGAAGCGCTGAAGGCGCATGTCGGAACGGACTGGTTCGAGCGGCTGGCGGAAACGTATCTGCTGAACAACCCGCACGCGTCGTACGTGTCGGTCTCCCCGGAGGCGGGACTGAACGAAGCGCGCGACGAAGCGCTGAAAGAGAAACTGGCGGCCTACAAGGCTTCCCTGTCCGCCGAAGCGATCGGAAAGATCGTGGAGGATACGAAGGCGCTGAAGATCTATCAGGAAACGCAGGATACGCAGGAAGCCCTGCGCACGGTCCCGATGCTCTCGATCGCGGACATCGACAAAAAAGCCCAGAAAGCCGTGAACGATCTGCGGACGTACGGCGGCACGCCGGTCGTATTCCATGACCTCGTGACGTCCGGCATCGGATACGCGGACATCCGCTTCCCGCTGGGAGACATTGCGACGGAAGACCTGAA
>JAGDBR010000296.1 GCA_017958935.1 Lachnospiraceae bacterium
AGACCGAAGAGGGCAAGGCGCTTTTGAAGGAACTCGGCGTTGAAGGCGACCTGGAAGGCATCGGCCACATGATCTTCGGCTGGCCGGCGGAAGGCGGCATCAAGGAACCGGTCCCGCGTAAGGAAAACTACGTGGTCCGCGGGAAGTAAGACGAAAGCGTCCCCGGCTGTTTGCGGCCAGACTGCGGACAGCCGGGGAAAATGCATGCACAGATGAGAACCTGGCTGAAAAAACTGATCATTGCGCTCGGACTCCTGGCTTTGTCGGGGGTCCTGATGCTTTTGTTCAAAACCTTTCCGGACGTGTTCTTCCCGTGGTACCGCGCAGCGTCGCGGACGCTGATGAAGGGCCTCTCCGCCGTGACGGGCCTGTTCCCGTACGAGGTCTGGGACATCGCGGCCGTCCTGCTGATCCTGGCGTTCATTATCTCAGTGATCGTCATGATCGTGAAGAAGAAGCGGTTCTTAAACTGGTTCTCCACGGTCGTGCTGATCGCATCCGCGATGGGTGCGTTCGTGATCTGCGGCTGGATGCTGAACCATTACGGGCCGGCGATCGATAAAGACATCGGGCTGGAGATGCCGGAGAAGTTCGACACGGAAAAACTCGGCGAAGCGCTGCTGTATTACTTCGACGAAGCAGCGGCGATCGCGGAGGAATTCCCGGAGGAACTGGGAGAGAAGGCGGACAGGGAAACGTTCCTGGAGCTGGGGAAGCTTGCCGGAAAGAGTTATGAGAAGCTGGCCGGGACGTATCCTGCGCTGGACGGTTCGACGGCGCCTGTCAAGGGGCTCTTGCTGTACAGCGAGGTGCTGATGTATCAGGGTTTCACGGGTGAATTCATGCCGCTTTCCGGCGAATCGTCGGTAGCCTTCAGCTGCGCCGGCGTATCCCTGCCGTTCACGATGTGCCATGAAGCCGCCCACCGCCTGGGGTATGCGAGCGAGGAGTCCTGCAATTTCGCAGCGTTCCTTGCGTGTGAAGCGTCTGACGACGTGCGCTTCCGGTTCTCGGGCTATTATTCGGCCTTCGTCTATCTCTATAATGAGATATACGGAGAAGATCAGAACTATCTGTGGAAGATCCTGGATACGCGGAAGGGACCCGGCTATGAAAAGGTCTATGAATACTGCGACGTCGCACGCAAGGTCTACGAGCCCTACGACACGCCGATCGCGGACGTCGGCGAGACGGTCAACGATACCTACCTGAAGGCGTTCTCGGAAGAGTCAGGCGTCCGCTCGTACAATGAGGTCGTCCGGGACCTGACGGCCTGGTATCTTCAGAAAAAGTAAAAACGGCATTCCGAAAAAACCAAAATATCTTGTTGTACCGCTTGACCGCCACCACAAGATATGGTATGATGACATCCGCGCCGCCTTTTGCGGCGCGGATTTTTCACGGGGAGAGAAGGACAGGGACCGAAAGGCGCCGTCCGGGCCGGAAGGGAGAAGGACATGAGACTCTGCGGACTGCAGAAGATGACGCTTTTGGATTATCCGGGAAAGGTCGCGTGCACCGTCTTCACCGGCGGCTGCAATCTGCGCTGCCCCTTCTGCCACAACGCGCTGCTCGTGACGGAACTCGACGAGACCGAAGAGATCGGCGAAGAACAGCTCTTCAGCCTGCTGAACAAGCGGAAGGGGATCCTCGACGGCGTCGCGGTCACGGGCGGAGAGCCGCTGCTGCAGCCGGACATCATCCCGTTCCTCGAGAAGATCAAGGCGCTCGGCTACGCGGTGAAGCTGGACCATAACGGCACCCGGCCGGCGCTCCTGAAGGAGATCATGGACCGGAAGCTCGTCGACTACATCGCGGTCGACGTGAAGAACTGCAAAGAGAAGTACGCGGAAACGGCAGGCGTGCCGGGGCTCCTGCTGAAGCCCTTCGAAGAGACCGCGGAGCTGCTGCTTTCGGGAAGCGTGCCCTACGAATTCCGCACCACGATCGTCCGGGAGTTCCACACGGTGGAGGATATCGGAAAAATCGGACAATGGATCGCCGGCGCCGAGCATTATTACCTGCAGAATTTCGTCGATTCGGGCGATCTGATCGGCGAAAACCTGCATTCCGTCGAAAAAGAGACGCTCCTCCTGATGAAGGAAGAGGCTGAAAAATATGTTAAAAACGTCGGGATCCGCGGGGTATGAGAACACCCTGAAAAACACAAGATATTGTGCTTTTCGTCTTGACAAAGCCATATATATACGATATATTTGCGGTAGATTTCGGTTTTTGAAGCACTGAGAACAGCGAAGGAGACATAGATAAGATGTACAGAGTAGTTAAACGAGACGGGAAAGTGGTGGACTTCGACCTGTCGAAGATCACAGATGCGATCACAAAGGCGTTCGACGCCTGCGAAATGCAGTATCATCCGGACGTCATCGACTTCCTCGGCCTGAAGGTCACGGCGGATTTCAGCGACAAGATCGCCGACAACCAGATCCAGGTCGAGCAGATCCAGGACTCGGTCGAATCCGTCCTGATCAAGGCCGGTTACGACGACGTCGCGAAGGCTTACATCCTTTACCGTAAGCAGCGCGAGCGTTTCCGCAACCTGTCCACGACGCTTCTGGACTACAAGCAGATCGTCGACAACTATCTGAAGATCGCCGACTGGCGCGTGAAAGAGAATTCGACCGTGACGTATTCCGTCGGCGGCCTGATCCTCTCGAATTCGGGCGCGATCACCGCGAACTACTGGCTGTCGGAAGTCTATGACGAAGAGATCGCGAACGCGCACAGGAACGCGGACATCCACATCCACGACCTGTCCATGCTGACGGGCTACTGCGCGGGCTGGTCCTTGAAGCAGCTGATCCAGGAAGGCCTCGGCGGCGTTCCGGGCAAGATCACGTCTTCCCCGGCAGGACATCTGTCGACGCTCTGCAACCAGATGGTCAACTTCCTCGGCATCATGCAGAACGAGTGGGCGGGCGCGCAGGCATTCTCCTCCTTCGATACCTACCTTGCCCCGTTCGTCAAGATCGACAACCTTTCTTATAAAGAGGTCAAGCAGTGCATCCAGTCCTTCGTGTACGGCGTCAACACGCCTTCCCGCTGGGGCACGCAGTCTCCGTTCACGAACGTCACGCTCGACTGGACGGTCCCGGCGGACCTGGCCGAGCTGAACTGCATCGTCGGCGGCAAGGAACTGGACTTCAAGTACAA
>JAGDBR010000297.1 GCA_017958935.1 Lachnospiraceae bacterium
GTCAGGTCACGTTCGACGGCGAGACGCATCTATTAGAGCCGCCGTTCTTCGTCATCGCGACGCAGAATCCGATCGAGACGACCGGCACCTTCCCGCTGCCGGAGGCCGAACTGGACCGCTTCCTGATGAAGCTGTCCATGGGGCCGCTCTCGAAAGAGGAAGAGCTGAAGGTCCTGAAGCGCTACCGCGCCGACCGGCCGCTCGATACGCTGGAGCCGGTCTGCTCGAAAGAAGAACTGCTGGCGGCGCAGCGCGAAATGCTCGATGTCTACGTACACGACGCGCTGCTCTCCTACATGGCCGACATCACAGCAGCGACGCGGAACGCGCCGCGCGTGCTTGCCGGCGCCAGCCCCCGCGGCACGATCGCCCTGATGCACGCCGCGATGGCATATGCTTACATTGACGGACGTTCGTTCGTCGTCCCCGAGGACGTCAAGGCCGTGGCCGTGCCGGTCCTCGCGCACCGTCTGACGCTGGAGCGCAGCTACGGCGCAGGCAGCCCCGGACGCGCGCTCATGGAGCAGATCCTGACGGAAGTGCCCGTCCCGACGGAGGATTTCGAACACTAAATGCCGATCTTCATCATGCTTCTCGGAGCGGGAGCCGTTTTTTTCGTGGTGCGGGCCGTCTACAGGAAGTACTGGAACAGCGGGCTTTCGATCGACATCCGTTTCGATTCGGAGGCCGGGTTCGAACAGGACCGCGGGACGCTGACCGAGACGATCGAGAACCGGAGCTTCCTGCCGCTGCCGTTCCTTCACGCGAAATTCGAAGTCGGCGCGGGCATCGGCTTCTCCTCGAAAGAAAACGTTTCCACCTCCGACAAAAACTATAAAAACGACCTGTTCTCGATCCTCTTTTTCCAGCGGATCGTGAGAACGCTGCCTTTCGTATGCCTGAAGCGCGGCTATTATCCGATCACCGCGGCGAGCCTGATCTCCGAGGATCTTTTCTTCACGTCGCACATGGTCGCGGAATACCCGGTGAACACGCACTTCTACGTCTATCCGGGGCAGGTGGACCTCCGTTCGCTCGAGGATCCGCTCCGCAAGCTCATGGGCGACGTCAAGGCACGCAGTTATCTCTATCCGGACCCGTTCGAATTCCGCGGCATCCGCGAATACACGGTCAACGATCCCTTCAACACGATCAACTGGAAGGCCAGCGCCCGGTCGCAGAGCCTGATGGTCAACGAATACGGCTCGACCGTGTCGAAGGAGATCGACATCCTGCTGAATCTCGAAGACGAAAAGCTGATCTCCGAACCGCAGCTGCAGGAAGAAGCCCTGCGGCTCGCCGGTACGCTGATCGTGCGCCTTTTGTCCCAGGGATATCCGGTGCGGCTCATCACGAACGGCCGGGACGCCGAGACGAAGGAGGCCGCCACTTCCCTGAAAGCGAACGGACCCGCGGACCGGGAACGGCTGCTGCGCGCGCTCTCGCGCCTCGACCTGAGCCTCGAGCCGCAGGAATTCTATCCGGTCCTGCAGCAGATCGGCAATGATCCGGACCGCATCCGCATCGGCTGCATCCTGATCTCCTCCTGTATGAAGGAGCCGCTGCAGGAAGCGTTCCGGAAACTGTCGGAAGATACTGCGGCCTTCTGGGTCGCGCCGCTCTACAAGCTGTCCGACATGCACCTTGCGGGCATCCCGGCGGAAAACAGCCTGTTCTGGGAGGTGAAGTGATGCGGAAAAAAGTGATCAGTCTGCTCTGCATCCTCCACGGCGTCATGATCGTGCTCGGTCTGCTGCCGGGCGTTGCGGCGCTTCCGCTCGCCCTGACGGAAGGCTACGACTTCCGCGCGCAGTTCCCGCTCGCTTTCGCGGTGTTCATTCCCTATTTCGTTTCGCACGTTGCCTCGCGGAAATGCCGCGGCCTCTTCCCGTTCCTGTTCTTCTGCGTGCTCGGCACGGCGGTGCTCTTCGTGCTCCCGATGAACATGGCGCTCCGCTTCCTGCTCTGCCTGCTCTGCGTGTGGTTCACCGTGGCGCGCATCGCCTACCGCGCGAAGGAGGAGGAAGACGAGAGCGAAAGGCACGACATGTTCACGACGCCGAGCCTGCTGACGCTGCCGCTGTTCATCGCGCTCTACATCCTCGGCACGATCTCGGGCGTCACGCCCGTTCGGGACATGAACTACGTCCTCGCCTTCCTGTACGTGCTGCTGTACATCCTGCACAGGAACCTGAAGAATCTCGAAAACTATCTCGAAGTCAATTCGACCGTCGAGAACATCCCGAAAAAACAGATCGCACGGACGAATACCGGCGCGATCCTGCTGATCGCCGCCGTGACGGTCCTCTTCATGCTGGTCTTCCCGCTCCTCGGGATCGACCGGCTGATCATCGGGCTGAAGGACGCGCTCATTGCGCTGCTTCGCCTGATCTTCAGCGGCATCCGAACCGAACCGGTGCCGGAGACGGTCCCGCCCGCCGACACGCCGGACATCGGTCCCGGCGGCTTCACCCCGGGCGGTGAAACGCTTCCGGAATGGGCGCTCGCGATCTTCGCCGTGATCCGCACCTTCTTCATCATCCTGGCCACGGGCTTCGCGCTCTACCTCATCGGCTACGGGATCTATTCGCTGATCCGGCGTTTCTACCGCCCGTACCGCGACAACGAGGACGTCCAGGAGTTCATCCGGGACGATAAGGACGTCAAGGAGTCGCTGTTTCGCGAAACGTTGTTCCGGCGCCTGCCGTTCCTGGATCCGTCGCCGAACGGCGCCGTGCGCCGGTTCTACAAAAAGACGGTCGAGCAGGGGCTTTCGGGCCGGAAGAGCCGCAGGGCCGGCGCTGCCGGAAAGACGGGGATGCTCTCCGCCCGCGAACTCTCCGCGCTTTCTCCGGAGGAACTGGAGGACGCCGCGGCGCTTGAAAAAGACGAAAAACGCGCGCTGCTCCACGAGACCTACGAAAAGGCCCGTTATTCCAACGAGCCCGTCACGCGGGAAGACCTGAAAAAACTGAAGAGTTGAGCGGCCGCAAGACAAGAAAAGGCCCCGCCTTGCCGGCGGGGCCTTTTGCTGCTGTTTTCCTTACTGGACGCTCACGAGCTGCAGGTAGCGCTCGTTCTTCGCTTTCTTGTCCTGCTCCGACGCGCCGAAGAACTTCACGATGTCGGCAATGATCCGGCTCGTCCGGTAGTGGTTCTCGTATTCGAGGTCGATCGTCCTGAACGCGAGGTACTCATGGTCGGTCTCGACGTAGACCTCGATCCAGGAGACCGGCGTCTCGCCCTGGAAGACCGAAATGTTGTACACGTGCAGATGCATCGGGAAGAGGTCGGCGCCTGCCATCACGGCTTCCTTCCAGCGCTTTTCCTCATTCTCGCGGTACGCAGCGTAATCCGGGTCGTTCTCCGAGACCGGCGGGTGGTTCGGCTTCGGTACCGGCCGGGTACTGAGGATGTCCGGCGCATACGTAAAGATCAGATGCGCCTTCACGCCCATGTAGGCCTTCTGGTAGCGCTCGTCGCTTTTATCCAGCTCCTGCACGCCGTACTTTTCTTCGATGTATCCCCGCAGTTCCGCGATCGTATGCGGCTCGAGCACGGTCGCCTTCTCCTTCTGTTTTTCGAGCTTCCGGTTCTTTCTGGCCTGCTTCGAATAGCGCCCGTCCATGCCGGTCATGACGGAATCCGAGCCGTGCACGTTGACGGGAACGACTTTTTTCCTTCCGAAAAGTCCCATTTGTACTCCCTCAGTGTGTTGAAAAGTAAGCGTCGACGCCGTTTGCCATGCCCTCGGCGAGCAGCTGCTGATAACTGTCGGACACAAGCTTCCGGTCTTCGTCCGGATTCGACATGAAGCCCATCTCGATGATCGTGACCGGGATCTTCGACCAGTTGATGCCGGTCATCGTATTGTCCTTCAGTACGCCGAGGTTCTTCGCGCCCGTCACGGCGCAGATTGCTTCCGCCTCGATCCTTGCAAGATCGATGCTCTTCTGAACGACGGAAGGATCCATGTAGGGATTGCCTTCCTTCGGCGCGTAATTGATGATGCCGGTCGTGTTCTGGTCGTCAACGCCGTTGCAGTGCAGCCGCAAGAAGATCTCCGCGCCCGATTCGTTCGACACGACGGCGCGCTCCGCGTTCGAGAGCGGACAGTCCTCGGTCGTCCTGATCATGACGACCCTGTAGCCGCGCGCTTCCAGCACGTCCCTGAGTTTCAGCGCGACCTGAAGGTTCACGACATGCTCGGCGACGTGCGTGACGCACCCCGAGGTGCCGGTCGTGAGTTTCGCCTTCATGACGTCGGATCCGGGCCCGTTCGGCTCCTTTTCGGGGATGCCGTAGGCCTGGTGCCCCGCATCGATGCAGACGACGTGTCCGTTCGAGACCGGGTCCTGCGCCGGCGGTTCCGGCGTCTGTGCGGGCGGCGTCTCCTCCTCGGATGCTTCCGGTTCGGACGGCCGCGATGCTCTGCTCGTCGGCGGAACCGTTTCTTCCGGTTCGGTCGGCCGCTGCGTTCTGCTCGTCGGCGGCGCCGAGTCTTCCGGTGGCGCGTCGACCGGCGTCGCTTCCTTGAGGAACCAGCCCTTTTCCACACAGGTCTCCGA
>JAGDBR010000298.1 GCA_017958935.1 Lachnospiraceae bacterium
TTTCTCCCTGCTTTTCGGCAGACTTTTCGCCGGCAGGCGCGGGCTTCACGGCCGCGGGCTTCTCTGCCGGTCTGAAATGGTTCCTGACACGGGACGCATCCTCCTCCTCAATGCCGGAGACCGCCTTCACGTCGCCGCCCAGAAAGGCGATGACGTCCTTCGCGTCGACATTGAGTTCTTTCGCAAGTTCATGAATTCTGATTTTAGCCATATAACTCCCCACTTACATCCTGATCGATTTTTCTATCGCTTCAGCGAAACCGCTGTCCAGAACGGCCGCGACGGCGCGTTCCCGTGTGCCCAGGATCTGCCCGAGCGATTCCTTCGTCCCGTACAGGACGACAGGGACCGAACGGTAGGACCCTTTATCGTGAAAAAGCTTCTTCGTGTTCTCCGACGCGTCGGACGCGACGATCACGAGCTTCGCCTTCCGGTCCTTCACGGCCTGTTCCGCCGCGAACGACCCGGCTGCCAGCTTTCCTGCTTTTTTGCATAACCCCAGAAGGGAAAGGACTTTATCCAAATGCTTTCAACTCCCCGGCCAGTTTTTCGTAGACGTCGGCGCCGACGCGCATCCCGAAGCTTCTGTCGAGCGCATGCTTCTTCAGCAGGCCTTCGACGCAGGATCCGTCCGGGCAGACGTAAGCGCTCCGGCCCTCGAGGCGCGTGTTTTGCGCGACCCTGAAGTCCGTGCCGGTCCGCACGATCCGGATCAGCTCCTTCTGCGGTCTTCTCGTCCTGCAGACACAGCACATGCGCTGCGGTTCATGCCCTGCCGTCATTCCTCGGTCTCTTCTCCGTCTTCGCCGTCTTCACCCTCTTCGTACGCTTCGCCGTCGTATTCGCCTTCCTCGTACTCGTCGTATTCGGACTCGTCATACTCGTCGAACAGGCCTTCCGCCTGCGCCTGGGACTCGGACTTGATGTCGATCTTGAAGCCGGTCAGTTTCGCCGCAAGACGCGCGTTCTGGCCCTTCATGCCGATCGCGAGCGACAGCTGGTTGTCCGGAACGACGACCAGGGCGCTCTTCTCGTCCTCGTCGACCGCGACCGCGACGACCTTCGCCGGGCTCAGGGCGTTCTCGACCAGGATCGCCGGGTTCTCGTCCCAGTGGATGATGTCGATCTTCTCCCCGTGCAGCTCGGACACGATCGGATTGATGCGCGCGCCGTTCAGGCCGATGCAGGCGCCGATCGGATCGACGCTCTCGTCGTTGGACAACACCGCCATCTTCGTGCGGGAGCCTGCCTCGCGGGCAATGGCCTTGATCTCGACGATGCCGTCGCGGATCTCCTGCACTTCCGACTGGAACAGGCAGCGCACCATGGCCGCCCGCGTTCTCGAGATCTCGACGCGCGGGCCCTTGCCGCCGTCGCGCATGCCGACGACGTAGACACGGATGTGCTGCGTCGGCTGGAAGGTCTCGCCCGGAATGATGTCTTCCTGCTTCAGGACCGCGTCGGCCTTGCCCAGGTTCACGGACACGATGCCGTTCGAGACACGCTGGACGATGCCCGTCATCAGCTGCTTCGCACGCGCGTTGAAGTACTCGGCGACCGTCTGGCGCTCTTCCTCACGGATCTTCTGAAGGATGATGGACTTCGCGTTCTGCGCCGCGATGCGGCCGAATTCCTTGGAACGGATCTCCACGTTCACGGTGTCGCCGATCCCGGCCTTCGGGTCGATCTCGCGCGCCGCTTCTTCGGAGATCTCGAACGCGCCGCGGCCTTTCTCGACTTCCGCAACGACTTCCTTCGCCTGATGGATGTAGTAGTCGCAGGTCTCACGGTCGATATGCACGTCAATGTTCTCGGTCGTCCCGTACATGCTTTCGCACGCCTTCTTCAGGGACGCGTCGATCGCGTCGAAAATGGAGTCTTTGCTGATGCCTTTTTCGGCTTCGAGCATGTTTAAGGCTTCCATCAATTCCTTGTTCATCTTATTTATCTCCTTCTTGATCGGTGTCACCACTCCACATATTCGCTGATCTTGCTGATGTCGGAACGCTGCAGGACGGTCTCTTTTCCGTCCGCGCCGACGGTCACGGTCTCTTTATCCCAGGCCAGCAGGTCCCCCGTCAGTTCCTTCACGCCGTTTACGGCCTTGTACAGTCGGATCTCGACAGGCTTTCCCTGGTTCCGGACGAAGTCCTTCTCCTTCTTCAGCGGCCGTCCGAGTCCGGGGCTCGAGACCTCGAGCACGTAGGCGTCGTCCGTCGGATCGTCCTTGTCGAGCGCGTCGGACAAGGCGCGCGAGACCGACTCGCAGTCCAGGATCGTCACGCCGCCATCCTTGTCGATGTAGACGCGCAGATACCACGTCCCCGCTTCCCGGACGTATTCGACGTCGACCAGCTGAAGCATACGCTCCGCCAGGATCGGCAGGACCAGCTCCTCGGTCTTCTTTTCCACGAATTCATGCTTCGCCATCTTGCTCCTTCACGGCGCTGAAAAGCCGCCTTCCTTTCGCACGGACCGCCGTGCGGCCGCACTTATCAAATAAAGAGAGTGGACTTTTGCAAGCCCACTCTGAATCAACCACGGGTACTCTATCACGAAAACCCGTAAAAATCAAGTGTTTTTTAACGAAAATCTGCCGTTTTCCGCGGTTTTCCGGCACTTTTATAAGGATTCCGCGCTTTTCAGCCGATGTAGCCGATCCGCTTTGCAAGATCCCGCTCGATGATAACGACGGCGTCCCGGTGAAGGCGCATGAACGTGCACGGGCAATGCGGGTCGATCCGGCCGTCGATCAGCAGCTTCTTCATCGCGTCCTCTTTATGGCCCGCGACGATCATCAGCAATTTTTTCGCGCGCATGATGCCGCCCATGCCCATCGTCAGCGCGGTCGTCGGCACGTCTTCCTTCTTCTCGAAGAAGCGCTTGTTCGCTTCGATCGTGGAATCGTCGAGCGTCTCCAGATGCGCTTCGTCATAGAGGACGTCGCCGGGCTCGTTGAAGCCCAGGTGGCCGTCCGGGCCGACGCCCAGGACCTGCACGTCGCGGTCGGTGTCCGCCAGGACCTCGTTGAACTCCTTCAGGTTCGCTTCGATGTCGCCGGTCGCCTTCACGACGAAGGTGTTCGCCTTGTCGATGTTGATATGGTCGAACAGGTTCACGTTCATGAAATAACGGTAGGACTGGTCGTGCGTGCCCTCAAGGCCGACGTATTCGTCCAGGTTCACGGTGCGGACCTTCGAAAAGTCCAGCCCCTCCTCGCGGCAGCGCCGTGCCAGTTCATCGTACATGCCGACCGGCGAGGAGCCGGTCGCAAGGCCCAGACACGCGTCCGGCTTTTCCCGGACGATCTTCTCGATGATGTCGGCGCCCAGCTTCGCGCCTGCTTCGTAAGTGTCAACGACGATAACCTTCATGTTCTTCTCCTTTGTCTCCGGACCGCGCTGAAAGACCGGTCCGTTCCGTGATCATTCGTGCTTGAAAACGATCTCTCCGTCACGCTTGTGGATGCTGTTCTCCGGCACCACGCCGCGCACGCACGACGTCGGATAAACGTTCGAATCGCGGCCGATCACCGTGCCCGGATTCAGGACGGAATTGCAGCCGACCTCGACGCGGTCGCCGAGCATCGCGCCGAACTTCTTCAGCCCGGTCTCGATGTTCTCCGTGCCGTTGTGGACGACGACGAGCTTTTTATCGGACTTGACGTTCGACGTGATCGAGCCGGCGCCCATGTGCGCCTTGTAGCCCAGGATGGAATCGCCGACGTAATTGAAATGCGGCACCTGGACGTTGTCGAACAGGATCACGTTCTTCAGCTCCGTCGAATTGCCGACGACGCAGCCGTTCCCGACGAGCGCCGATCCGCGGACGAACGCGCACTGACGCACCTCGGTCTTATGGCCGATGATGCAGGGACCCGCGATGTACGCGGTCGCAAAGACCGTCGCGTCCTTCGCGATCCAGACGTCTTCCGCCGGATGGTCGAACTCGTCTTCCGGCAGGGACGCGCCGATCTTCAGGATCAGCGCCTTGATGCCCGCGAGCGCTTCCCACGGATAGGTGAAGCCTTCCAGATAAGCCTTCGCTTCCGGATAGGTATGTTCGAGATCGTAAAGATCCTTGATCGTATACATGATGCCTCCTTACCGGATCTTCAGAAGATGACCCGAAGCCTTCATCGCGTCGATGATGCGGTAGACGTTCCGCTCGCAGGCGTCCAGCGTCTGCGCTTCCGCCATGACGCGCAGCACCGGCTCCGTGCCGGACGCGCGCAGCAGGACGCGGCCCGTGTTCCCGAGCTCCTCTTCGCACGCGGCGACGGACTTCAGCACTTCCGGATCGTCCAGCGTGCCCTGCTTGTCGTCGACCTCCACGTTCTTCAGGACCTGCGGATACATTTCGCAGCCCGCGACGAGCGCGGAAAGCGGCAGGTTCGTCTCCACCATGATCGACATGATCATGATGGCCGTGATGAGGCCGTCGCCTGTATGGGCGTATTTGCGGAAAATGATGTGGCCGGACTGCTCGCCGCCGAGCATGAAGTCGTTCTCCTTCATGTTCTCGTAGACGTAGCGGTCGCCGACCTTCGTCTTCTCGTAGTTGATGCCGGCTTCGTCAAAGGCCTTGTACAGGCCGAAGTTCGACATGACGGTCGTGACGACGGTATCGTCCTTCAGCATGCCGTGCTGGCGCATCCACTTCGCGCAGAGGTACATGATCTTGTCGCCGTTCACCTCGTTGCCGTTCTCGTCGACGGCAAGGCACCGGTCCGCGTCGCCGTCGAAGGCGAAGCCGACGTCCACACGGTTCTCACTGACATAATCCTTCAGCGAGCCCATGTGGGTGGAGCCGCAGTCCGCATTGATGTTGATGCCGTCAGGCTCCGCGTGGATCACGTAGGTCTTCGCGCCGAGCGCGTCGAAGACGGCCCGGGCGATCATCGAAGAGGAACCGTTCGCGCAGTCGAGCGCGATCTTGTGGTTCTCGAAGGAACGGGTCGCGATCTGCGTCAGGTAGCCGATGTAGCGGTTGCGGCCGGAATAGAAATCGACCGTCTTGCCGATGTCCTCTCCTTCCGAGAAGGGGATCTCGGGCAGCTCGCCGTCCAGGTACGCTTCCAGCGCGTCCTGCGTCTCGTCGTCCATCTTTTCGCCTTCATAGTTCAGCAGCTTGATGCCGTTGTCGTAGAAGGGATTGTGGGACGCGGAGATCATGATGCCGCAGTCGAACTTCTCCGTGCGCGTGATGTAGCTGACGCAGGGCGTCGTCGTCACGTGCAGAAGATACGCGTCCGACCCGGAAGACGTGATGCCCGCCGCGAGCGCGTTCTCAAACATGTAGGAGGAACGGCGCGTGTCCTTGCCGATCACGATGCGGGCGGCCTGCCCGTCATGGTCCTCCCTGTAGTACCAACCTAAAAAACGGCCGATGCGGAAAGCGTGGAACGCCGTCAGGTCTTTTCCCGCTCTTCCCCGGAAGCCGTCTGTGCCGAAGTATTTACCCATTGTCTGCCTCTTTACTGTTTTTTCAGGTTTCGTAATTGTTACAAAATTGTTTCGAAAAAACTACGAAAATATAATACACCAATCCTGCCCGTCCGTCAATCAAAAAATGCGTCCCGCGTCAAAAAAAGACCAAGCCGCGGCGCGGCCGAAAAAAACGCGCCGTTTCGGCCCAACACCTTGAAAA
>JAGDBR010000299.1 GCA_017958935.1 Lachnospiraceae bacterium
ATCGGTGATGTATTGATCCGGCATCCGGGAGAAATCAATGTGCTCGTTTTCAGAAATGGAAGACCGGTATATGCCGTGACGGAAGAGGGCAGAAAACTGATCAAAGTTTAGAAAACACTCATAATTGAACACCAGCTTAAGGTCGAATCTGTATATCACATGTACTATTGTGGGAATAATGCAAAAACACTGATAGAAACGTTGAATGATGAGCTGCCGGGCGGAATAACAGCAAGTATCAGTCAGCATGGAAGACAGTTTCTGATCCATTTATTCAGTTACGGAGAGATGAACATGCTTTTGACTATTGAACCTGAGGAATTATTGAAACAAAAGGGATATATTCCTAACGAATGATTATTTCTCGATAGACAGGGAAACGAATGCTGCCCCTGAGCGGTTAGCTTAAACCATTTAGGGGCAGTACTCTGGAAGAAAGAGGTTACGGAAAATATACCAGAGAAGATTATAGCGGACTTGATCGCCTGCGGCTGCTGGCGACGGATGGCCGATATATTATATTAGGTGGCTTTAGCGGTTCTCCCGTGTATAAGAATCTGTCATCGGGCGCTCCCAATAACACGCTCGGATCCCCTGATGATGGGATCGGTGTGATCGATGCGGAGGATTTCATCAGCGGAAAAGACGTGGAGATCCGGCAGATCTATGAGCGGTAATGAATCATTTAACTGATGATTGCCGCCCTAGCGATTGTGAGACAACCCAAGGCAAAGTATAAAAACGTACGCTGCCCCTGACCGGTCCTGAAGCGGACAGGCCAGGGGCAGCTTTTTTCTGTCTTCTGCACTGTTTTCCGCCATAAATTTTCTCGTCTGCGTAAAAAGGATCGCTTGTCTTTCCGTCCTGCTTGCCTTATAATGTATTTGGTGGATGTTGGCCCGGGAAAGAGGATCATGAAACAGGTTCTGACAAATCGAAACTTAAGACGCCTGGCGCTGATCAGCCTGTTCTTCGGCTTTACGGAGGCCATGTATTCCCTGCGCGCGACGTTTCTTGCCGCAAACGGCATGAACGCGACGCAGGTCGGCGTGATGTTCTCGGTGACCGGCATCCTCGGGACCGTGGCGCCGCTTCTTGGCGGGGTGCTCGCAGACCGCTTCTTTACGCGCTACAAGGTGTTCATCGCGTCGCTTTTCGGTTTCGCGACAGTGATCGGTTTCACGCCGCTATCCGCGACGGTGCAGATCGGCGGCCTGATCCTTTCGATGTTTCTGCTCCCGATGATGCATTTCTTCCATCCGATGCTAAGCGGCATGGTCCAGACCTGTTCGATCAACGCGACGAACGGCCTCCCCGGCGTGGATTATTCGTATCTTCGGATGTTCATGTCCGCCGGCTACGTGATCTCCAACGTACTGTGCACGCCGATCATGAGGCGCTTCGGCCTGAATGCGCCGTACTATTTCGTCCTGATCTTTTTCGTCGGGATCTTTGCGTTCCGGAAAGCCCTGAAGGAAAATGAGACCGACCGCACGCAGCACGGGGAGATCGACAAGAAGAACCTGCCGTTCTCGGCGGTCTTTAAGAATTATTACGTGATCTCGTTCGTCGTGATCGCGGTCTTATACGCGGCCGCGGCCTGCTGCGCGAATTATACGTCCTACATGATCACGTTCAACAGGCTTGATACGTCCAGCGTCACGCTCGTCACCGGGCTGAAGGTCGTCGGCGAAGTGGCCGTGATGCTTTGCTTCCCGTATTTCAGGAAGCATTTTTCGCTGTCGGGGCTTCAGATCCTCTCAGGCATCTGCCTGTTTCTGGAGCTGCTTCTGATGACGCACGCGAAGACGCTTTCGCAAATGATCTTCTTTGAGATGATCGGCGGCGTCGGGAACGGCATCGCGCTTTGCTCCGCGGGGCATTATCTTCGCGCAATGACGCCGCGCGGCCTGGAGGCTACCGCGATCTCTTTGTGGACCACGGGAACGAGTCTGGGGAGCATCCTCTTACCGCTTGTCTTGGGCATCGTCATCGACCGCTTTGGCGTCGTCGCCTGTTTCACGGTCGGGACCGTCATGGAAGGCATCTGGATCGTCCTGTTCGTCGGGACGCTCCTGTTCGGCAAATATGCACTGAAGAAAGAGAACGTCTGTCCTCTTTTCCTCGCGAAGAGATAAGCCTCAGCAGACAATAGAAAGGCGGCATCATGAAAATACTCTGGCGGTTATCGAAAGAAGCGGTCAAATACCGCGGACTCTACGCGGTGGCGATCCTGTCGACGCTGTGCTTAACGGGCGTGAACCTTGCGGCTCCCCGCATCCTGTCGCGCATGACGGGCATCGTGTCCGGCGGCGTGGACGATGCGGGACTGAAGACGATACTGACGCTCACGATCGTTTTGATCGGGGTATATCTGCTGCGAGTTTTGTTCCGGTTCCTGTCGAACTACATCGCGCACAAGGCGGCATGGAACCTCGTCGGCGATCTCAGGACGCGCGTCTACAACACGATGCAGCGGCTGGACCTGTCGTTCTTCCATGACAAGCAGACCGGCGACCTGATGAGCCGTACGATCAACGATACCCGCGATTTCGAGCTTTTGTACGCGCACATCATCCCCGAGATGATCACGAACGTCGTGACGTTTTTAGGCGTGCTGACGATCCTCTTGTTCATCAACTGGAAGCTCGCGCTGATCACGTGCGCGCCGATCCCGCTGATCTTCATTTCCGGTCTGATCTTTTCGAAGCATGTGCGTCCGCTGTTCCGGGTCTCCCGGCGCAAGGAGGGCGAGCTTTCCGGAAAACTGCAGGACAATCTGTCCGGAGTCCATGAGATCCAGTCCTTCGGCCAGGAGGATTACGAGAAGGAACGCTTCAATTATACGAACTTCGAGCAGGTCAAGGCGATGCTGCACGCCCTGAAGGTCAGCGCCGTCTTCCATCCGTCGGTCGAGTTCCTGTCTTCGATCGGTACGATCCTCGTCGTCGGTGTGGGCGGATACCTCGCGTACCGGAGCAGCCTGAACGTCGAGGACGTCGTCGCGTTCCTGCTGTACCTGACGCTGTTCTACGCGCCGGTCACGGGCCTTGCGAATCTGCTGGAGAACATGCAGCAGAGCCTGGCGGGCGCGGAGCGTGTCTTCGTGATCCTGGATGCGGATGTGAAGATCAAGGACAGGGAAGGGGCCGTCGACCTCGGCGTCTCGAAGGGGCAGGTCTCCTTCGACCACGTGAGTTTCTCCTATGAAGACGGCATCCCGGTCCTGAAGGACATTTCGTTCACGGCCGAGCCCGGCCAGATGGTCGCGTTCGTCGGGCCGACGGGCGTCGGAAAAACGACGCTGACGCAGCTCGTGTCGCGCTTCTATGAGCCGGATGCCGGAAGCGTGCGTATCGACGGCATCGACGTGCGGGA
>JAGDBR010000300.1 GCA_017958935.1 Lachnospiraceae bacterium
AGCTTCGGCTGATCCAGCAGCCGGGTGCCGACAGGATCAATGCCGTCGGCGAAGAGACGTCCCAGGACGAACTGTTCTATCCGACAGAACTGCCGGCAACGTTCGATGCGGACGGCCGGAACGCAGCAGCGAACACCGTCATCCGGGCGTTCTCGGAAGCAGGGACGGACGTGAAAGCCTATTGTGCCGGTGCGGATGAGAAGAAGGTCTCGTTCGTATTCTATGCGGGCACGGAAGAAGGCTGCAGCGAAGCTGTCCTGGATATCCTGAAGACCTACGGCATCCGTTCGACGTTCTTTGTGTCGCATTATTACGCGGCGCATTCTTCGGACCGCGTGAAGCAGCTGCTTGCGGACGGGCATGAGCTCGGGAACTATTCCTATTCCTGCCCGCAGGGCGGCATCATTGCCGGCAGGAGCCTGGCGGACGTCGTTTCCGATGCGATCAACGAGCATAACTATATCCGTGCGGCCTACAACACGGAACTGCAGAAATACAGCTTCCCGGCGGGCGCGTATTCGCTCGCGGCCGGGCGGCTCCTTGCGGAAGCGGGATATGAGGTCTGCTTCCCGGACATCCTGCTCGACGACAACGATCCGGAGAAGACCTACGACCGCGCAGCACTGTTCTCATCGCTGAAGGCGTCGCTCCACCCGGGGGCGGTGTATGCGTTCCATCTGGAGAACGGCATTGCCGCCGACGTACTGATCGATCTGATCAGTTACGCGACGGCGCAGGGCTACGTGATCGCACAGTTCGACTGACGGACAGACGGAAAAAGCCCTCCGTGAACCGGAGGAGAAATGACTGAAAAGGCGTGACGGCAAAAGCCGGAGCGCCTTTTTTGCATTCCGCGGAAGGACATACATTTTTCACGATTTCAATGAAAAAAAGGCTACAAAAAAGCAAATGTCTGTGGTATAATTTCACTATCTATGGTAAAGGGACATTTATGCCCTTTTGAGGTCGTTATGGTCAACGAAGAAAAAGTCTATCTCATGACGAAAGCCGCGCTTTTCGAGAAGAAGGAAAAGACCAACGCGCTGCGCGTCGTCTCTTACAGACGGAAGGATTACGTCCTGTCGCGCATGCTGCTGACGCTTTTCGCGGTGACGGTCGCCTACGCGATCCTGATCGCGTCGCTGTTCTTCGTGATCATCATGGCCTCCGACACGATCGTACTGAACGTCCGCCAGATGGTCATGATCGCTATCCTGATCGCGGCGGGCTACGTCGTGGTCCTGGCATTTTATTACACGGTCTCGCATAAGTATTTCGGCGAGCGGCACGTCCGTGCGCGCAAGGAGGTCCGGCGGTACCTGTCGGTGCTCCGCGGGCTGCAGAAACTGGAAAGCGGGCAGGAGCGGTCATGAAGTTCTTTCTGAGGGCCGGCGCGGTCCTGAAATCCTTCTACGGAAAATACAATCCTTATCTGGACGGTCTGCTGCGGTTCCTGTTCGCGATGCTCTCGTTCATGACCGTGTTCTTCCACACGGGCTACAACCAGGTGATCTCGAACCCGGTCATCGCGGTCCTGCTCGCGGTCGTCTGCGCGTTCCTGCCGGTGACCGCCGTGCCGGTGCTGACCTGCACGCTGCTCGTGATCGAATTCCTGTCGGTCTCCGTCGAGGTCGCGGCGATCGCCTGCGTGATCCTCGCGATGATGGTGCTGCTGTACTTCATCTTCAAGGCCGGGGACAGCTGGATCATGACGTTGACCATGCTGGTCTGCCTCTGGGGCGTGCCCGCGCTGGCTTTGCCGGTCGCGCTGGTGATCTCGCCGCTGCAGGTCCTCGTGGCGGTCTTCGGCTGCGTGCTCTACGGCCTGATCATCGTCGTGAAAAAGGATATCTCGGTCCTGTCCGCGCAGACAGGCTCCCTGACGCTTCTCGGCCGCGTGAACCTGCTGCTGACGGACCTGTTCACGCACCAGCGCTTCCTGCTGGTCCTGGCCGTGCTCGCGGCGTCCCTGATCGTGATCGCATTCATCCGCAGGGCGAAATTCAACCATGCCGGAGCGTTCGCGATGGCGGTCGGCATCTTCATTTTCATCGTCAGCTACATGGGCGGCTGCTACCTGCTGGAACTGTCCGTCAACTATGTACTGCTCGCGGTCTCTTTGGCAGGCGCGGGCCTGTGCGCCTTCGTCATGCTGTACATGATCCGCAACTTCGACTTCAAGCGGACGGAAGAGGTACAGTTCGAAGACGATGAATACTTTTATTTCGTGAAGGCCGTGCCGAAAGCGACGATCCCGGTCACGAAGAAGAAGGAAGAAGTCATTACCCAGACGAAACTAGACACTTTCTCGGTGGACGATGAGAAGCTGTTCCGAAGACATAAGGATGAACAGAAAGGAGAAGAAAACGGATGAAAGACTTTATCCAGGTTTCGGGGAATACGCTCCGCATCGGTTTCTTCAGCATGACGTTCACCTGGAGCGGAGTACTGGAGATCCTGATCTTCGCGGTCCTCGCTTATTACATCATCATGTGGTTCAAGCGCTCGAAGGCGTGGAACCTGTTAAAGGGCCTGGGGCTGCTGCTCGCGGTCTACATTGCCGCGACGCTGCTGAAGCTCGACAATCTGGCCTTTATCTTTGAAAAACTGTTCAGTTCGATCGTGCTGGCCGTGATCATCATCTTCCAGCCGGAGATCCGGCGCGGCCTGGAGCAGATCGGCACGAAGAACCTGTTCCGCGAGCTGATCCCGAATGTGAACGCGGGCACTTACGCCGGCGGTCTGAACGCACGTTCCGTCGACGAGATCACGAATGCGCTGACGTACATGGGACGGAACAAGGTCGGCGCGCTGATCGTCATTGAACGGAACCTGCCGCTGGACGAGATCATCGAGACCGGCATCACGCTGGATGCCGAGATCTCGACGGCCCTGCTGGAGCAGATCTTTGAAAAGAATACGCCGCTGCACGACGGCGCGGTCATGATCCGCAACAACCGCATCGTCGCGGCGACCTGCCTTTTGCCGCGGTCGCAGAACATGG
>JAGDBR010000301.1 GCA_017958935.1 Lachnospiraceae bacterium
AGGTCCCGCACGATCTGCATGACCTGCTCCTGGTAGACGATGCAGCCGTAGGTAGGTCTCAGGATCGGCTCGAGCTCGGGGCACATGTATTTGACGGAGGACGCGTTCCGCTTGCCCTCCAGGTACTGGTCGATGAAATCCATCGGGCCCGGCCGGTACAGCGAGATGCCGGCGACGATGTCCTCCATCGAATCCGGCTGCAGGCGCTTCATGAAGGAACGCATGCCCGCCGACTCCAGCTGGAAGATGCCGTCGCAGTCGCCCGTACCGATGTACTTGAAGACGTTTTTGTCGTCGTAATCGATCGCGTCGATGTCGATGACGGTCCCGCGCGATTCCTTCACGTTCTTCACCGCGTCCGCGATGACCGTCAGCGTCCTGAGGCCCAGGAAGTCCATCTTCAGCAGCCCGAGCTCCTCGAGCGTCGTCATCGTGAACTGGGTCGTGAGCCCGCCTTCCGACGACAGCGACAGCGGCACGTATTCGTCCAGCGGGCGGCTCGAGATGACGACGCCCGCCGCGTGCACCGAAGAATGCCGCGGGAGGCCTTCGAGCTTTCTCGACATGTCGATGACCTTTTTCGCGTCTTCGTTCTCTTCGTACTCCGTGTGGAAATCCGGGATCTCGTTCAGCGCCTTCTCCAGCGTCATGCCCGGCATGCCCGGGATCATCTTCGACAGCCTGTCGCAGAACGCGTACGGATAATCGAGCGCGCGGCCGACGTCGCGGATCACGCCCTTCGCGGCCAGGGTACCGAAAGTCACGATCTGCGCGACCTCCTCATGGCCGTATTTTTCGACGACGTAGTCGATGACCTCCTGCCGCCGTTCGTAGCAGAAATCGACGTCGATATCGGGCATCGAGATGCGCTCGGGATTCAAAAAACGCTCGAAAAGAAGCTGGTAGCGGATCGGGTCGATGTTCGTGATCTCCAGGGAGTAAGCGACGATCGAGCCCGCGCCGGACCCTCTGCCGGGGCCGACCGGGATGCCGTGGCTTTTCGCGAAATGAATGAAGTCCCAGACGATCAGGAAATAGTCGACGTAACCCATCGACTTGATGACCGACAACTCGTAATCCAGCCGCTCCTTCAGTTCCGGACCGGCGCCGGGATAGCGCTTTTCGAAGCCTTCCCGGCAGAGTTTTTCCAAGTATTCGTCCGCCGTGAACGGCGCCGGCACGTCGAACTTCGGCAGCTTCGTATGTCCGAACTCGATCGTGACGTTGCACCGCTCGGCGATCCTGTGTGTATTGTCGAGGGCTTCCTGCGCGTACGGGAACAGCGCGCGCATCTCGGCCTCGGATTTCAGATAGAACTGCCCGCCTTCATAACGCAGCCGGTCTTCGTCCGTGACCTTCTTCTGTGTCTGGATGCAGAGCAGGATGTCGTGTGCCTCGGCGTCCTCGGCGCGCGTATAGTGCGCGTCGTTCGTCGCGACCAGCGGGATCCCCGTCTCCTCGTGCAGGCGCAGCAGGCCCGCGTTGACCGTCTTCTGGTCGTCGTAGCCGTGATCCTGCAGCTCGAGGAAGTAGTTTCCCTTGCCGAAGATCGCTTCGTACTCCAGCGCGGTCTTCTTCGCTTCCGGATACAGGCCCTTGACGAGGTACCGCTGCACCTCGCCCGCAAGACAGGCGCTCGTGCAGATCAGGCCTTCATGGTACTCCCGCAGGAGCTCCTTGTCGACGCGCGGCCGGTAGTAGAAGCCGTCGATGAACCCGCGCGAGACGATCTTCATCAGATTCGCGTAGCCTAAGTCGTTCTCGGCCAGCAGGATCAGATGGTAATAGCGGTCCTCGCCGCCCGCAAGCTCTCTGTCGAAGCGGGAATGCGGCGCGACATAGACCTCGCAGCCGAGGATCGGCTTAATGCCGTTCTTCAGACAGGCGCGGTAAAAATCGATCACGCCGTACATGACGCCGTGGTCGGTGATCGCAAGCGAATCGAAGCCCAGTTCCTTCGCGCGCGCGGTCAGCTCGCCGATCTTGCTCGACCCGTCCAGCAGGCTGTATTCGGTATGGACGTGTAAATGCGTAAATGCCATTGTTTCTCTCCGGGTCTGCCCCGGCAGGTTTTATCCGCGCTTCCAGACCGCATAGCCGCGGCCTTCGTAGCGCACGAGCAGCAGAAGCCCCGCCAGCATCAGCGCGCCGGCGGTAATCAGCGTGACGGACGGACGGCTCAGAAGCAGCGTGTTCCAGGAAAC
>JAGDBR010000302.1 GCA_017958935.1 Lachnospiraceae bacterium
ATTCCGGCGGACCGCATCTACCGGTTCGGCAAGGAAGACAACTTCTGGGAGCACGGCTCCGGTCCCTGCGGCCCCTGTTCGGAGATCTATTACGACCGCGGCGAGCAGTATGGCTGCGGCAAGCCGACCTGCACGGTCGGCTGCGACTGCGACCGCTACATTGAGGTCTGGAACAACGTCTTCACGCAGTTCAACAACGACGGCCACGGCAATTACACCGAGCTTGCACAGAAGAACATCGACACGGGCATGGGCCTCGAGCGCCTCGCGGTCGTCGTCCAGGGCGTGGACTCGATCTTCGACGTCGACACGCTGGCGGCGCTGACGAAGCACGTCGGCGAGATCACGGGCGTGCCGTACAAGTCCGACCCGAAGTCCGACATCTCGATCCGCATCATCACGGATCACATCCGTTCGGTGACTTTCATGATCTCGGACGGCATCATGCCGTCGAATAACGGACGCGGCTACGTGCTGAGGCGGCTTTTGCGCCGTGCGGCGCGTCACGGCCGCATCCTCGGCGTGCACGGGACGTTCCTTGCGGAACTTTCGAAGACCGTCATCGAGACCTCGAAGGACGGCTATCCGGAACTCGAAGAGAAGAAGGCGATGATCCTCGCGGTCATCACCGAGGAAGAGAACAAATTCAACAAGACGATCGACACGGGCCTGTCCCTGCTGAACGAGGAGATGGAAGATCTTCGCAGGGAGAACAGGACCGTCCTGTCCGGCGAAGACGCGTTCCGCTTATACGATACGTACGGCTTCCCGCGCGACCTCACCGAAGAGATCCTGGAAGAGAACGGCTTCACGATGAGTGAAGAAGGGTTCGACGCCGCGATGAAGGCGCAGAAGGAAATGGCGCGTTCGGCCCGCAAGGTCTCGAACTACATGGGGAAGGACGCGACGGCCTACGACGAGATCGACGCGAAGATCACGACGAAGTTCGTCGGCTACGGTGCGCTGGAGAACGGATCCGTCGTTTCCGTGCTCGTCGAGAAGGACGACAAGGATCCCGCCGATTACGGTGCACTCGTCGAAACACTCGAAGAGAACGCGACCGGCGCCGTCATCGTGCCGGAGACCGTGTTCTACGCGACGATGGGCGGCCAGGCCGGCGATTTCGGCACGATCGAGTCGACGCACGGCAAGTTCGTCGTGAAGGAGACCGTGAAACTGCAGGGCGGCAAGGTCGCTCACGTCGGATACGTCGAATCGGGCTCCGTCTCGGTCGGCGACGAAGTGACGCTGAAGGTCGACGCCGAGAACCGCGCGAAGACCTGCCGGAACCATTCGGCGACGCATCTTCTGCAGAAGGCGCTCCGCGACACGCTCGGCACGCACGTCGAGCAGGCCGGCTCCTATAACGACGCCGACCGCCTGCGCTTCGACTTCACGCATTTCCAGGCGATGACGGACGAAGAGCTGGAGCACGTCGAGACGGTCGTGAACGAGAAGATCGCAGCGTCCTATCCGGTCGTGACCGAGGTCATGGGCATCGAGGACGCGAAGAAGAAGGGTGCGATGGCGCTGTTCGGCGAAAAATACGGCGACGAAGTCCGCGTCGTCTCGATGGGCGATTCCGTCGAGCTTTGCGGCGGCACGCACGTGAAGAATACAGGCGACATCATGACGTTCAAGCTGCTGTCGGAATCCGGCGTCGCGGCCGGCGTCCGCAGGATCGAAGCGATCACGGGCTCCAACGTCATGCAGTATTACAGAGATCTGGAGACGCGCTTCAAGGAAGCGGCGGCCGCCGTCAAATCGACGCCGGCGAACCTGCAGCTTCGGCTGAGCGCACTGCAGAACGAGCTGTCGGAGCTGAAGGCCGAGAATGAAAAGCTGAAGGCCGAGGCCGCGAAGTCCCAGGCGGACGGCATCCTGTCGGACGTCAGGGACGTCAAAGGCCTGCAGTTTTTGGCGGCGCGGGTCGAGACCGAGGACGCGGGCGAGCTGCGCACCTTGTCCGACCGGCTGAAGGAAAAACTGCCGCTCGGCGTGATCGTGCTCGCGGCCGTGAACGACGGAAAGGTGACGCTGCTCTGCGCGGCGGCCGACGAAGCCGTGAAGCGCGGGGCGCATGCCGGCAACATCATCAAGGAGATCGCGAAGACCGTCGGCGGCGGTGGCGGCGGACGGCCGGGCATGGCGCAGGCCGGCGGCCGCGACGCCTCGAAGATCGGCGAAGCGCTCGCCAAGGCCGAAGAAGTCCTGGAGGGCCAGCTTTCTTAAAGATCGGACCGCAATGATCGAGATCAATCTATCCGTGAATCAATCGAATCAGCGGCTGGACAAGGTCCTGAAGAAGCTCCTTCGCGCCGCGCCGGAAGGCTTCGTCTATAAGATGCTGCGGAAGAAGAACATCACGCTGAATCACGAGAAGGCGCTCGGGAACGAGAAGACCGTCGCGGGCGATACCGTGCAGTTCTATTTTTCGCAGGAGACCTTCGACAAGCTGCGCGGCACGGCCGCGGAAGGAACCGCGGCATCCGACGTCGGTTTTCCGGAGATCCAGGTGCTTTACGAGGACGCGGACGTCTGCATCTTCGTCAAGCCCGCGGGTGTGCTGTCGCAGAAGGCGGCGCCCGGCGATTACTCGGTGAACGAATGGCTTCTGTGGGAAGCGGAGCACCGCGGCTACCTGTCGTCCTCCGATTTCCAGGAATTCCGGCCATCGGTCTGCAA
>JAGDBR010000303.1 GCA_017958935.1 Lachnospiraceae bacterium
AGCTCGAAAAAGCCGAGGAATACGCAACAGCGTCCTGGGACAGCGTGCTCGGCATCAACCTGCGAGGCCTCTTCATCACGACGCGGGAAGCCGGCAGGATCATGAAGGAACAGCATTACGGCAGGATCCTCTCGATCTCGTCGGTCAAATCGATCATCGGGACGGATCAGGATTATGCCGCCTACTGCGCGAGCAAGGGCGGCGTGAACATGTACATTAAGCAGATCGCCTGCGAGTGGGGCAAATACGGGATCACGGTCAATGCGATCGCCCCGACCTTCACGCGGACGCCGATCAACGCGTTCCAGCTCGACGACCCGGTATTCTACGGAAAACTGGTCGACAGGATCCCGCTCGGACGGATCTGCTCGGCGAAGGACATCGGCTGCGCGGCCGTTTTCCTGTGCAGCGACGCCGCGGAATTCATTTCGGGACAGGTGCTGGCCGTCGACGGCGGCCTGACGGCGAAACAGTAAACGAAAGGACGGACAATGAGGGGCTTTCAGGTCATCGGCATCGAGATGCATTCCCGGAGCATGTGGTATCACGCCCAGGTGAAAAAAGCGCTGGACTTCATGGCGGAGAACGGCTTCAACACGCTGATCTTCCACCAGAGCGACATCGTGAATAAGCTCGCGTTTCCGTCGCAGTATCTGTCGAGCCGGATCCTCTGGGAGAAGTTCACGACCTTCCGGGCGTTCGACATCGAGAACTATTCGGATTATCTGAACAATGTGATCTTCGAAGCCGGCAAACGCGGGATCTCTGTTTATCTGAACCTGAAGGAGATCTTCTACCCGGACGAGATCATCGAACTGCATCCGGAGCTGATCGGACCGGACGGCATCGTCTGCCCGACCGACCCGTTCTGGCCGGTCTTCATCCGTCACGCCATGACGGAGCTGCTGGAGAACGTCCCGGACATCGCGGGCGTCATCCTGAGCGCCGGCACGCACGAATCGCGGACGTCGATCACGCACAAGCTTGCCTGTACCTGCGAACGCTGCAGGAACACGGACGCCGAGGCCTGGTACAGGTCGGTGTTCGAAGCGGTCCGCGGGCCGCTGTACGAAAAGCACAAGAAACTCGTCATCCGGGACTTTTCGTTCCGGGCCGAGAACCAGGACGTACTGCTGCGGGCCGCGAAGTCCCTCGGCGACGACGTCGTCATTTCCCTGAAGAACACGCCGCACGATTTTTACCCGCCGTTCCCCGACAACCCGAAGCTCGGGACGACCGGGCGGGAAGAGTGGGCGGAGTTCGACTCCTGGGGGCAGTTCTTCGGGAGCGGCATCTTTCCGGCAAGCGTCGCCGAGGATTACGCGAAGCGCCTGCGCCATTGCAAAGAAAAGGGCGTTTCGGGCGTCTTCTTCCGCGTCGACTGGGAAGGCATGTTCGAGAACAGCACGTTCTCGAGCGCGAACAAACTGAATCTGTACGCGGCGGGACTGCTCGCGAACGACGCGGACGCGGATTTGGATACTGCCTACCGGAAGTGGGCGAAAGAGGGCTGGATCGAAACGCTGAAGACCGATTCGGAGAACCCGGAAGCGCATCCTTACAAGGATCCGGAGGCGGCATGGCCTGTCATGAAGGAATTCATGCAGCGCTCGTGGAAGATCCTCGAAAAGACCGTCTACGTCCGCGGCCACTGTTTCTGCGAAGACAACATGTTCCCGGATTCCCTCGACAAGGCGTACAAAATGATGGTCTACATCCACGGCCGCGATGACTGGGAGCCGGGAGCTTCGGAAAAGGTCCGCGCGACGCCGGAGAACCTCCGTGCGATCTATGCGGAGAAAGCGCAGGCCGTCGCGGAGCTTGCGGAACTGCAGCGCATCGCCGACGGGGACGTCCCGGGCTTCGACGACATTACGAAGGCGGATCTTCAGGAACTGCTGAAGCTTTACCGGCTGTACGCGGGCATCGCGGAAAGGTCGGCGCACGCGGTCTTCGAGACGCGGCGCTATGCGGACACGAAGGCTCCGGACGCGAAAGCGCAGGGGCTGCAGGCCGCGGCAGCGCTCCGGGATTACGCCCGGACCGTCCGCCAGGTCCTGTCGGACCGCACCGTGTTCTATCCGCACATCGTGTTCTGGCTCGTGAACGACCGGCGGATGGATGCGCTTGCCGACGACTGCGAACAGTATCTGAACGATCGGAAAGAATTTACGGAAGGGAACTACCGGAAAGGCTGAGTTTCCCTGCCGGCTTGACATAAAACCATTTTTCATTGAAAGGTGTTTGATTCCATGAAAAGAACGAAACGCGGGGCAGCCCTTCTTGCCCTGATCCTGTCCCTGTCCCTGCTGCTGTCGGGCTGCTACCTGATCCCGGCGATCGAGGACATCTTCCATATCCAGGTGACCGAGGCGCCGTCGGAAACGCCGCGCCCGACCGAAACGGTGCGGCCGACGGAAGGACCGCGTCCGACGCAGGAACCTGTCACATTGGAACCGGTCACATTGGAACCGGTCACGTCGGAACCGGCGACCGAAGAGGAGCCGTACATCTTCGACGAGAAGACCGAGCAGGCGTTCAAAGCCTTTACCGACGGCATTTTCGCTTCGATCCTGCAGGACGCCGGTACGCTTTCCGTGCATTTCTACTGCGCGGAGCCGGAGCGCTTCGGCATCGACATGTCCGAAGTCACCTGGCCGTCGATGGACTGGAGCGACGAAGCCGAGGACGAATACCGCGATCAGCTGGACGGCTGGATGAAGGAACTGGATACCTTCAAGCGGAGCAGCCTGTCGGAAGAGGGCCGTTTCATGTACGACACGCTGAAGGCTTATCTGACGCTGGAATACGACAGCTTCGGATACACCTTCTACTATGAGCCGCTGTCCTCGTCGGGCGTGCAGGCCTACCTGCCGATCGAGCTTGCGCAGTACACGCTGAACGACAAGGCCGACGTCGAGGAATACCTGACGCTCATCGAGACGATGCCGGACTACTTCGACGGGATCATCGCCTATGAGCAGGCGAAGTCGGCAGCGGGCTATTTCATGGAGGACCGGCAGCTCGACGAAGTCCTCGACCAGTGCAAAGACCTGGTCGGCGAACTGGAGCTGGACGACTGCTTCATGGTCACGCTGTTCGAACAGCGCCTGGACCGGCTGGACCTGACCGATGCCGAAAAGCAGGCCTACATGGAGCGGAACGCGGAAGTGCTGGAGAAGGGCATGGGCAAGGCTTATCAGTCCCTGATCGACGCGCTCGAGCCGCTGCGTTCGACCGGAAAATACAAGGGCAATCTCAGCAGCCTGCCGAAGGGCAAGGAATACTATGAATACCTGGTCGCCTCGTCGACGGGAACGACCCGTACGGTGTCCGAACTGATCAGCCTCGTCGAGAAGAAGATCCGGGAAGGCATGACGAAGATCCGGGACCTGGCGGCGTCGTCTCCGCAGATCTACAGATACGAAGACGGCGACATCTATCCGACGACCGATCCGACGCTCTGCCTGCGGATGCTCGAAGAGAAGACAAAGGACATCTTCCCGACGGTCGAAGGCATCGACTATGCGGTCGATTACGTGGACGACTCGCTGCGCGACTACCTGTCGCCCGCGATGTACATGCTGAAGCCTTACGGCAGCACGGTCCGCGACAGCATCCTGATCAACTGCGACAAGGGCGACGAGCCGGACGACATCTTCATCACGCTCGCGCACGAGGGCTATCCGGGCCATATGCTGCAGACAAACTACCTGATCAGCCATTCCGAATACCCGCTCCGCTACCTGCTGCAGACGAACGGCTACACCGAAGGCTACGCGACCTACGTCGAACTGTACAGCTACTCGTTCCTGCAGGTGCCGACGGCCGTGCAGGAGTATTACTCCGTGCTCGCGGAGGTCACGCTGTACCTCTACGCGCGCGCCGACCTCGGCATCGAATACCAGGGATGGGACGCGAAGAAGACCGGCAATTACATGGCGAATTACTTCGAGGATCCGGACGCGATCGGCGACTGGATGTACGGCCATATCTGCGGCGATCCGGGCGGATACCTGGACTACGCGATCGGCATGATCGAGATCCGCGATCTCTACAATGCCGCGAAGAAGCAGGGCATGGACGACATGCAGTTCCACACGCGTCTTCTGGACCTTGCGGGCGCGCCGTTCGAACTGATCGGAAAGCACCTGTTCGATTGATGCGGAAGGCTCCTGCACAGCGTTCGCGGGCCGCTTTCGAAGCGGCCCGGACCGCAGGAGATGTTTGACGAAACACAGGGTTCCGTGCTACAATATATCTACCTATGCACGGGAGGTCAAAATGAGTCTTTTTACGTCTATTTTCGGCACCCACAGCGAGCGCGAGATCAAGCGCCTGCGCCCCACACTCGATAAGATCATCGCTCTTCGTCCGGCCATGATGGCATTGTCGGACGAAGAACTGCGTGCAAAGACGGAAGAATACAAGAAGCGTTACCAGGCCGGCGAGACGCTCGACGAGCTGCTGCCGGAAGCCTATGCGACGATGCGGGAAGCGACCCGCCGCTGCATCAACCAGGAACACTTCGAAGTGCAGCTTCTGGGCGGCATCGTCCTGCACCAGGGCCGCATCGCCGAGATGAAGACCGGTGAAGGCAAGACGCAGACCGCGCTGCTGCCGGCATATCTGAACGCACTGACCGGAAAAGGCGTGCACATCGTCACGGTCAACGATTACCTGGCCAACCGTGACGCGGAGTGGATGGGACAGATGCACCGCTTCCTGGGCCTGACCGTCGGCTGCGTCCTGAACGGCATGGAGCAGCAGGAGCGCCGGAAGGCCTACGAGTGCGACGTCACCTACGTCACGAACAACGAACTCGGCTTCGACTACCTGCGCGACAACATGGTCATCTACGAGCGCCAGCTCGTGCTGCGCGGCCTGCATTACGCGATCATCGACGAAGTGGACTCGATCCTCATCGACGAAGCGCGGACGCCGCTGATCATTTCCGGCCAGAGCGGGAAGTCGACCCAGCTCTACGAGATCTGCGACCGGCTCGCGAAGCGCATGATCCGCGGCGAGAACATCGTCGAGGCGTCGAAGATGGACGTCATCATGGGCGAGACGCAGAAGGAGTCCGGCGACTTCCAGATCAATGAAAAAGACAAGAACGTCGTGCTGACCGCACAGGGCGTTTCGAAGGTGGAGGAGTTCTTCCACATCGAGAACTACGCGGATCCGGAGAACCTGGAGATCCAGCATAACATGCAGCTTGCGCTGCGTGCCAACTACATCATGCACCGCGACATCGACTACGTCGTGAAGGACAATGAAGTCCTGATCGTCGACGAGTTCACCGGCCGCATCATGCCGGGCCGCCGCTATTCGGACGGCCTTCACCAGGCGATC
>JAGDBR010000304.1 GCA_017958935.1 Lachnospiraceae bacterium
CGCGTTCCAGCGCAGGAAATGCTCGCCGCCCGTGCCGTACACAGGGCCGGGCGTCAGGATCAGGCCGGTCTTTTCGCGCAGGAAACGTGCGAATGCCCGGCTGTCTGCGGCAATGCCGCTGATGTCCAGCCAAAGAAGATACGTCGCGTCGGAATCCACGACCGAAACGCCCGGCATCTTCGCCGCCGCATCCCGCAGCAGCTGCTTGTTCTCATAGACGTAGGCGCGCATTTCGTCAAGCCATTCCGCGCCTTCCGTAAAGGCTGCGACGGCCGCGTCAACGGCGAAGGCGGAAGGCTCCGCGACCTCGTCCGTGTTCAGCGCGCGCCACATCTTATGCTTCAGGACCGGGTCCTTCGCAAAGACAGCCGCCGTCTGAAGCCCCGGAATGCTGAAGCATTTCGTCGGGGCCACGCACGTCACGCTGATCTTCGCGCAGGTCTCGGATGCTGCCGCGAACGGCACGTATTCCTTGCCCGGATCCGTCACGTCGCAGTGGATCTCGTCGGAGATCACGGTGACGCCGTACTTATCGGCGAGTTCTCCGATCCTGGCCAGCGTTTCGCGGTCCCAGATCTTCCCGACCGGGTTGTGCGGGTTGCACAGGATCATCAGGCGCGTCTGCGGGTCCGCAAGCTTCGTCTCCAGGTCCGCCCAGTCGACGCGGTAGCCGCCGTCCTCATAGATCAGCGGATTCTCCAGCACCTCGCGCCCGTTATTCAGGACGCAGTTCCAGAAAATGTTGTAGACCGGGGTCTGGATCACCACTTTCTCCGCCGGTGTCGACAGCTTCCGCACCGCCGAGGAGATCGCCGGGATCACGCCGGTGCAGAACACCAGCTCCTCCGGCGCGACCGTCAGGCCGTGGCGGTCCTGCCACCAGTCCGCGTATGCCCGGTACCAGACGTCCGGGATGTCGGTGTAGCCGAAGATCCCGTTCTTCAGCCGCTTTTCCAGCGCCTTCAGGATCGGGGGCGCGCATTGAAATTCCATGTCCGCGATCGACAGCGGGAGCTCGTTTTCCTTCACGTCCCACTTCGACGCGTACGTTGATCTTCTGTCCGTCACGGTGTCGAAATCATACCGATACTGACTCATTTTCCCTCCCCGGGAGCAATTCGCCGCGCAGGCCTTCCAGGAAAGCCTTCGCGCGTTCCGTCTTCGGTGCCGTGAAGAAGACTTCCGAAGAATCCTCCTCCACGATCACGCCGCCCTCCATCAGGATCACGCGGTCCGCGATCCGGCGGGCAAATTCCATCTCATGCGTCACGACGACCATCGTCGTTCCGTCTTCCGCGAGCTTCCGCATGACGTCCAGCACTTCGCGGGTCAGTTCCGGATCCAGCGCGGACGTCGGCTCGTCGAAAAAGATGACGCCGGGCTCGGACGCCATGGCCCGCGCGATCGCGACGCGCTGCTGCTGTCCGCCGGAAAGCTTCGACGGGTAGAAATCCTTCCTGTCGAGCATGCCGACGCGCTCGAGCGCCTGCAGACCGCGTTCCACGGCCTCTTCCTTCTTCATCTTCCGGGCAATGATCAGCCCTTCCGTCACGTTCTCCAGCGCCGTCTTGTTGCCGAACAGCTGGTAGTCCTGGAACACGAAGCCGATGCGCTTGCGGTACGCCAGGACGTCCTTATGGGAAGCGCCGTGGAGCTCATACGTCTTTCCGTCGAAGATGACCTTGCCGCCGTCCGCCTTCTCCAGGAAGCTTAAGCAGCGCAGCATCGTCGTCTTGCCGGAGCCGCTCGGCCCCAGCACGGCGATGACATCGCCGTCGTTGACGCGGAAGCTGACGTCCTTCAGGACCTCGTTGTCGCCGAAGCTTTTTCGGATGTTCATTACTTCGATCATGTCAGCGCTTCCTTTCCATCCGGCGTTCGATCGCCCGCTGGACCCACGTCAGGGCCGTGCAGATGATCAGGTACACCAGGCCGGCTTCCAGATACAGCCAGAAGTAGTCATAGGTGCGCGCCGCGATGCGCTGCGCCTGCGCCATGATCTCCACGACCGCGATGCTGTACGCCAGAGAGGTGTCCTTCACCAGACCGATCAGCGAGTTCGACAGCGGCGGGAAAGCCGCGGTCATCGCCTGCGGGATGATGACCCGCCGCATCGCCTGCGGGAAGGTCATGCCCACGCAGTAGCAGGCTTCGAGCTGTCCCTTCGGCACCGATTCGATCGCGCCGCGGATCGTCTCCGAGCAGTACGCGCCGACGCTCAGCGACAGCACGATGATCGCGCTCGGAAAGGCCGACAGCGTGATGCCGATACTCGGCAGGCCGAAATAGACGACGAACAGCTGCACCAGCATCGGCGTGCCGCGGATGATCCACACGTAGAACCGCGCCAGCTGCTTCAGCACCGGGATCTTCGCGATCTGCACGAGCGCCGTGAGGAGCGCGATCATGATGCCCAGCGTGAACGAGACAGCCGTCAGCGGCAGGGTGACCCGCAGCGCGGTCATGACCAGCTTCGGGAAGGATTCGATAAGTTCCTGCAGGATCCGTTCAGTCATTGCTTAGTTATTTTCCGTCGTGTCGACGCCGAAGTATTTCTCGGAGACCGCCTTCAGTTCGCCGCTCTCCTTCGCCTTCTTCAGCGCGTCATTGATGGCTTCGAGAAGCCGCGTCTCACCCTTCTTGACCGGAACGTAGGAGCTCGGTTCCGGATCGCCCATGACGGCGATCTTCACTTCCGCTTCCGGATGCTCTTTCAGGTAGTCGCCGAATGCCGTGGTGTAGTTCAGCGTGCAGTCGGCACGGCCGGTCAGCACTTCGGAGATGGACTGCGCCATCGCGTTGACCGGATCCAGCGTCGCGCCCTTCTCCTGTGCGAGCGCGCCCCAGGTGGAGGTGGACTCGTTGGCCGCGATCTTGCCCTTCAGATCGTCGAAGGACTTGATGTCGTCATAGTCCTTCCGGACCAGGATGCCGCCGCGCATGAACGCGTAGGGATTCGAGAAATCATACTTCTCCGCACGCTCTTCCGTATAGCTGACTTCGTTGATGACGGTATCGATCTGGCCCGCATCCATTGCCGCGAACAGCGAGGACCACTCCATCTCCACGGTGCGGACTTCCACGCCGATGTATTTCGCGACGAGGCCGGCGACCTCGACGTCGAAACCGACCAGCTTGCCGTCCGCGTCATGGTAGGAAACCGGCGAGTAGGTGCCTTCCGATCCGATAATGATGTAGCCGCGCTCCTTGATCGTGTCGAGCTGGTCTTTCGCAGCCGCCGACGACGGCGTCGTGTTCTTGCAGCCCGCAAAAGCGATCATCAGCACGCCTGCCAGGGCCAGGCAAAGGATTCTTCTCATGGTGTTCTTCATTTCTTGTCTCCTCGTATTTTTTCTTTGCGATCATCTCCATCAGTTCAAGCCGCTGCTCATCCGTCAGATGGGCGAGGTTGGAACAGAGAAGGTGCTTGATCTCCTTGAAGGAGATCTCCTCTTCGTTGCCGGTCAGATACTCGACGGAAACGTCCAGCGCGTTCGCGATGCGCACGAGCACGTCCATGCAGGGCTTCCGGTTCCCGTTCACGTATCTTGACATAGAGGCTTCGTCCACACCGCACATGCCCGCCAGCTCGCGCTGCGTCAGGCCGCGCCGGGACAGTAAGCATGAAAGTCTTTCACTGAAAACCATATGGCGATACCTCCTTGCCGAAGATTATAGCACACCTTTAAACATTGTCAAGTTTTCCAAACACAAGCGGCCCCCGTCCTCCAGGACGGGAGCCGCTGTTTCACGCCGCAGTATTCCTGTATTTTCCGCTGTTTCCCGCGGATCAGCCGACCTTCGCGTTCGGGCAGCGCTGCACGATGTAGTCCAGGACGAAGGCGAAGTCTTCCGGCTCCGCGTAGACCATGTTCCGGATCAGCCGTCCGTTCACGCGGATCAGGTTGTTCTTCGGATCGGCCTTGATCCTTCTGACGTTCGAGAAGCGCGAGTAGAGCGAGCCGCCTGTCGCGGAAAGCACGCCGGCGCCGACCGTCGTCGGGTTGTGCGCCGCGCCGCCGACGAGGATCGTCAGGAAATCGAGCGCAGCCGCCTTGTCCGTCTTGATCTGCGTATGGTCGATGCCTTCGTCGTCCATCTCGAACAGGACCGTGTACTTGCCGTTGTTCGCCTTCGCCACGATCCAGTAAGCCGGGAGCGACAGCAGGAGCAGGATGCCCAGACAGATCGCCGGCACCTCGAGCGAGAAGAGCGCGCCCTTGAAGCCGTTCCCTTCGATCAGGCCGAGGATCAGCATGAAGACGCCGACGATCGCCGCCGCCAGCAGAAGCACACGCCAGACTTCGAAAAGCAGGAAGAAGCTCTTCCGCATCGGCAGCTCATAGATCCAGTGATACTTGCCCTTCTGATCGCGCAGAAGGCTCGTTTTTTTCGTTTCCGCGGGCACTGTCGGGACCGGCGCGCCGCATTGGCTGCAGAACTGTGCGCCCTCTTCGAGCGGATGTCCGCAATTCGTGCAATTTTCAGCCATGATACCGTCCTCCGTTTCTGAATGGTCTTGCTGATCGGTCTTTTTCCGCAGACTTTTACGGGCGGATCAGAAGCCCAGGACGTCATTCACCAGGATGACGTGGATCCGGCCTTCGTGCCGCGAAAAGCGGGTGATCAGGAACTGGCAGCAGATCGTGTCCGGCGACTTGCAGTTCATGCAGGCGCCCGTCTTCGCGCAAGGCGTGGACAGACCGAAGCGCTGCGCGTTGATCGGCGCCGCGACGTTCCGCGCGCGTTTCATCGCGCCGTCGATGTCGTCGCACACCTTGTTCATGCCGACGATCATCACGACCTTCTTCGGGCCGTATGCCAGGGCGGACACGCGGTTCGCGTTGCCGTCGATGTTCACCATCACGCCGTCCTCGGTGATCGCGTTCGCGCTCGCGAGGAACACGTCCGCGTCGTAGGCTTCGAGCCTCGCCTTGCGGCGGTCTTCCGCCTCGTCCCGGTCGATGAAGCAGTAATTCCCCTGCTTCAAGGCGTCCACCAGGCCGATCTCGATGGCGCTCATCGCGCCGCCCATCGTCACGGTGCTGCCCTCCGGGATCAGCGCAAGCGCCTGCTTCAGCGCCTCTTCCTTCGTCGCCGCGTAATAGCCGGACATGTTGCGTGACTGAAGACCTCTGATGACCTTCTGTGCCAGCAGTTCGTTGCGTTTCGTGATGTTCTCGTTCATTCCGGGTCCTCCGCTTCTGTTGATATACGGATATTATACAATGAAAATGCCCTGCGGTAAAGAAAAAAAGAAGGATGCGGGGCGATCTCTGTAGTCCGGAGCCGGAACTTGTGGTATATTAGGTGAAAGACGGCTGATACAGCCTGTGCGTGCAGCGGCATTCAAGGAGGAAACGGTCATGGAAATGCTGACGAAACTGAACAGCCCCGTCCTGTATCTGATCTGCGGCGGGATCATCCTGTTCGTGGCGGTGATCTGCGTCGTCTTCGCGGTCCGGGCATACCGGATGGGCAAGACGCTGGGGATCGATACGGGGAAAATGAAACGCGTGATCACGGCGAGCGCGACCTTCGCGGTGCTCCCGAGCGTGGGCATCCTGCTCGGCGTCATCGCGCTCTCGGGCAGCCTCGGCACGCCCTGGCCGTGGCTCAGGCTTTCGGTCATCGGCGCCCTGCATTACGAAACGCAGGTCGCGGAGGCCGCGGCGGAGTCCGTCGGGATCGGCGGCCTTTCGATCGCGAACATGACGCCGGAAGCGTTCACGACGATCGCCCTGCTCATGAGCTTCTGCATCATCTGGGGCATGGTCCTCATGATCTTCCATGGTAAGGCCTACACGAAGCGCCTTAGAGGAAACGCGCCGGAAAAGAAGAAAAAAGAAGGCAAGAAAAAACTCGATCTGTCGGGCTTCGGGGACACGGCGATGACCGCAATGTTCATCGGCCTCGTGTCCGCCTATATCGCAAGCTACATCGGGACGATCGTGTCGGGCGAAGGGCTGCTCACGTTCAAGGGCAGCTGGCTGCCGCTCGCGGTCGCGGCGATCTCGGCGCTCGCGATGGCATTGTTCCTCTGGATCAAGAAGAAATACAAGGCCGACTGGGTCGACAGCTTTTCCGTCGCGGGCAGCATGCTGATCGCGATGACGGCCGCGATCTTCCTCGGAAGACTTGCAGGGTAAGGAGGTGCCGGTATGGAAGAACGTAATCTGAACAACGAGCCGGTCTCCGGCGGTCACGGGATCGGGATCTCCCCGGTCGCTTATCATCACTATCTGAATAATACACACCGGCTCGGCCGGGTGTTCACAGGCGCGGTCCTCGCGCTGCTCCTCGCGGCGCCGTTCGTGATCGGCCTCTTTCTGAATGCGATGCCGAATCTTTCCGCCTCGCTGAAGGCGTTCATCAGCGTCGGCCTCGTGTATCTGGTCAGCGGCATCGTCGAATACCTGATCTACGTGCCGATGCTCGGCACCGGCGGCAGCTATCTCGCCTTCATCACCGGGAACCTGATCAACATGAAGGTGCCCTGCGCGATCAATGCGCGCGACATCGTCGGCGTGAAGAGCGGTACGCCGGAGAACGAGATCATCTCGACGCTGTCGATCGCGACGTCGTCGCTCGTCACGATCCTCGTGCTCGCGCTCGGCGTCCTGCTGATGATCCCGCTGCAGCCCGTGCTGCAGTCGCCGACCCTCCAGCCCGCATTCGAGACCGTCGTCCCGGCGCTCTTCGGCGCGATGGCCTGCAAGTACTACCGGGCGGACAAAAAAGTCGCGCTCGTGGTGCTTGCGGTCATGACGCTCCTCTTTACGCTGGTGCCGTCGCTCATCGGCTCCACCAGCATGATGGTGATCCCGAGCGGCGCGCTCGCGATCGCGCTGTCCTACTTGAGCTTCCGGAAGAAAAAGGCGCAGGAAGGGGGCAATGCATGATCGTTTTATATATCGTGCTCAGCCTTCTCGGGCTGCTGATCCTTCTGCTTCTTGCGGCGCTTGTGAAGACGCTCCTCACCCCTGCAAAGACCTCGGACTGGGAGCCCAAAAAGGACCC
>JAGDBR010000305.1 GCA_017958935.1 Lachnospiraceae bacterium
AACTTCAACCGCAAGCAGACGCTGATCGATTACGGCTTCCGCCTGCCGTCCGCCATGGACAACCGGCCGCTGAGCTTCGAGGAATTTGAGGAGAAGATCTCGCAGCTTTTGTTCGTCTCGGCCACGCCCGGCCCCTATGAGGAAGCGCACGAACTGCTGCGCGCGGAGCAGGTGATCCGCCCGACGGGCCTGCTGGATCCGAAGATCGAGGTCCGGCCGGTGAAGGGGCAGATGGACGACCTCGTGAAGGAGATCCGCCTGACCGTGAAGGGCGGGAACAAGGTCCTCGTCACGACGCTGACGAAGAAGATGGCCGAAGATCTGACCGATTATCTGAAGGACGCGGGCATCCGCGTGCGCTATCTGCATTCGGACATCGACACGCTGGAGCGTGCCGAGATCATCCGCGACATGCGCCTCGACGTGTTCGACGTGCTGGTCGGCATCAATCTGCTGCGCGAAGGCCTCGACATTCCCGAGATCGCGCTCGTCGCGATCATCGACGCGGACAAAGAAGGCTTCCTGCGTTCGGAGACGTCGCTGATCCAGACGGTCGGCCGCGCCGCGCGGAACGCCGAGGGCCACGTCGTCATGTACGCCGACGTCATCACGGACTCGATGCGCCGCGCGATCGACGAGACGGACCGGCGCCGCGCGATCCAGGAAGAATTCAACCGGACGCACGGCATCACGCCGACGACGATCAAGAAGGCCGTCCGCGACCTGATCTCGATCTCGAAGCAGGCGGAGAGCGCGGGCCGGAAGCTGGAGAAGGATCCGGAGTCCATGTCGCGCAAGGAACTCGAGAAGCTCCTGAACGATCTGGAGAAGCGCATGAAGAAGGCCGCGGCGGAACTGGATTTCGAGACGGCGATCGAGCTGCGGGAGAAGATCCGCGAGCTGGGCGCTTATTTGAATGCCTGATGAAGAGGGCAACATGGCTGAGAAGAAATTCATCAAGATCCGCGGTGCGCGGGAACACAATCTGAAAAACATCGACATCGACATTCCGCGGGACGAACTGACGGTGCTGACCGGGCTTTCGGGCTCGGGCAAGTCGTCGCTCGCCTTCGACACGATCTACGCGGAAGGGCAGCGGCGCTACATGGAGTCGCTTTCTTCGTATGCGCGCCAGTTCCTGGGGCAGATGGAGAAACCGCTCGTGCAGTCGATCGAAGGGCTGCCGCCCGCGATCTCCATCGACCAGAAATCGACGAACCGGAACCCGCGTTCGACGGTCGGCACGGTCACGGAGATCTACGATTACTTAAGGCTTCTATACGCCAGGATCGGCGAGCCGCACTGCCCGAACTGCGGGAAGAAGATCAGCCGGCAGTCGGTCGACCAGATGGTCGACGACATCATGGCGCTCGAAGAGGGCACGCGCGTGCAGCTGCTGGCGCCGATCGTGCGCGGCAAGAAGGGCCGCCACGAGAAGGTGCTCGAGCAGGCGAAGAAGAGCGGCTACGTCCGCGTCCGCGTCGACGGGGAGCTGCACGAGCTGTCGGAAGAGATCGTCCTGGACAAGAACCAGAAGCACAACATCGACATCATCGTCGACCGCCTGATCATCCGGCCGGGCATCGAAGCCAGGCTGGCGGGCTCGCTCGAGAACGTGATGGAGCTCGCGGAAGGGCTCGCGGTGCTCGACATCCTACCGGACCACAAGGAGCGCATGTATTCCGAGAATTTCGCGTGCCCGGACTGCGGCATTTCGATCGAAGAGATCGAGCCGCGCAGCTTCTCCTTCAACAATCCGTTCGGCGCGTGCCCGGACTGCTCCGGTCTCGGCTACCGGATGGAATTCGACGAGGACCTGCTGATCCCGGACAAGAGCCTGTCGCTGAACGAAGGCTGCATTGCCGTGAATGGCTGGCAGTCGGCGAATCAGAAGGGCTCGTTCACGAACGCGACGCTGCAGGCGCTCGCTTCGCATTTTCACTTCAGCCTGGACACGCCGTTCGCGGAATATCCGAAAAAGATCCACGACCTGCTGATCTACGGAACGGACGAGAAGGTCGACGTGCATTATTCGGGCCAGCGCGGCACCGGCGTCTATCCGCTGGCGTTCGAGGGCCTGATCGAGAACGTGAACCGGCGCTACCGCGAGACGTTCTCCGAGGCCTCGCGGGCGGAATACGAGACGTTCATGCGCATTTCCCCGTGCCAGACCTGCGGCGGGAAGCGGCTGAAGAAGTCGTCGCTCGCGGTCACGGTCGGCGACGTGAACATCATTGATTTCACGGACTATTCGGTGACGGACGAGCTGGATCTGATGGACCGCTGGGCGCTGTCCGACATGCAGAAGAAGATCGGCGCGGAGATCCTGAAGGAAGTGCGGGCGCGGCTGTCGTTTTTGAAGACCGTGGGTCTGGAATACCTGTCACTCTCGCGCATGACCGGATCGCTCTCCGGCGGCGAGGCGCAGCGCATCCGCCTGGCGACCCAGATCGGGTCGGGGCTCGTCGGCGTGGCCTACATCCTGGACGAGCCGAGCATCGGCCTGCACCAGAAGGACAACGCGAAGCTGCTGACGGCGCTGAAGGGCCTGCGGGACCTCGGCAACACGGTCATCGTCGTCGAGCACGACGAAGAGACGATGCGGGAGGCCGATCACATTGTGGATATCGGGCCCGGCGCGGGTCAGCACGGCGGATACGTCGTTGCGGCGGGAACGGTGGACGATATCACAAAAGTTCCTGCGTCGATCACCGGCGATTACCTGGCCGGCAGAAAGTTTATCCCCATCCCGAAAACGCGGCGGACGCCGCAGGGCTTCCTGACCGTCCGCGGCGCGGGAGAGAATAATTTAAAGAATATCGACGTTCAGTTCCCGCTGGGCGTCTTCACCTGCGTGACCGGCGTTTCCGGGTCCGGCAAGTCTTCGCTTGTCGACGAGATCCTGGCGAAGAAACTGGAAAAAACGTTAAACCGTGCGCGGACGATCCCGGGCAAACACGACACGATCGAAGGGACCGAGGCGCTGGACAAGGTCATCGTCATCGACCAGAGCCCGATCGGCCGCACGCCGCGCTCGAACGCGGCGACTTACACGGGCGTGTTCGACATGATCCGCGACCTGTTCGCACAGACGCCGGAGGCGCGCGCCCGCGGCTACACGAAAGGGCGTTTCTCCTTCAACGTGAAGGGCGGCCGCTGCGAATCCTGCACGGGCGACGGCATCATCAAGATCCAAATGCATTTCCTGCCGGACGTCTACGTGCCGTGCGAGGTCTGCGGCGGTAA
>JAGDBR010000025.1 GCA_017958935.1 Lachnospiraceae bacterium
CGGCGCAGGCTGCGGCACAGGCAGCAGCGGAAGAAGCGGCGCGGCAGGCCGAAGAAGCGGCGCGGCAGGCCGAAGAAGCGGCAGCGGCAGCGGAAGCGGCGGCGCAGCAGAGCTGGGAAGAGCAGCTGGCGGCGGCGAGAGCCGTGGGCGCAGGCACGCTGGGACGTGAGATCGCGGATCTTGCCGCGACCTACGTCGGCTGGCTCCCGTACGTCTGGGGCGGCGCGTCCCTGCAGACCGGCTGCGACTGCTCCGGTTTCGTTTCACAGATCATGGCGGCCAAGGGCCTTCTGGACCAGGGCCGTGCCAATACACACGGTTATGATTCCGGTTCCCTGCGCTCCGTCGGCTACGGCGTGGCGATGGAGGACATCATGCCGGGCGACATCGTCTGCTACAGCGGCCATGTGGCCATCTACTTCGGCAACGGCCTCGTCGTGCACGAGCCGGCACCGGGCAGATGCGCCGAATACGGCAGCGTCCACATGCTGGGCATCGTCTGCATCAGACGCTTGTCCTGACAGCAAGAGAACAACTGAGTTTGAAGAAGAAAAACGTTATTTCCAGAATAGCATTATGCTTGCTTGTGGCCGCACTTGTTCTTGCAGGTGCGGACACAAGCGTTTTAGGCTACGGTAAGCTCGACAGGACGACGGCGGACGCCGGCGCCTCGCTTGCGCTCGCGAAATTCTTCTCGGCGCATTCCGACGCGCAACAGCGCCTCGTCAAGGCGATCGAGGCGATCACCGCGATCGCGCCGACGGAAGACGAGACCGCGGAGGAGTCGGAGCGGACGCTCGACGAAGTCACTTATGACGAAGCTCTCGAGGGCGTGGTCTGCGTCGACGGCGCGGTGAACATCCGCCAGTCCACGACGACGCTGTCGCCGATCGTCGCGCAGCGCTATATGGAACAGGACATCTCCGTCGTCGGCGAGCACATGGTCAACGGGAACCTCTGGTACCGCGTGAACGTCGAGGAAGTCACGGGCTACGTGCTCGCGCGTTTCATCCGCTTCGGCGAGGACGCGAAGCAGTTCTTCATCGACCTCGCGGAATCGAAGCGGACCTCGCGGCACCTCCCGGAGAGCTTCGCGATCCCGGAGGGCACTTTCGACAAGCTTTCGTCGGACGTCGTGCATGAACTGAAGGACTGCGAGGAGCAGGTCCAGTACTGCATCAACTACGCGTACATCGACGCCGAGCAGAACCAGTATTACCTGAGCATGTACTCGATCCTCGTGTACATGATCGAGAACTACGAACGCATGCGCGACATCGCGCTGGAGAACCGGCTCGGCCCGCTCTACAACCAGGTCATGAACGACCTCGAGGGCTGCCACAACGCGCGCGAGAACCTGAAGGAGATCACGCACCGGACGGACGAGGAATTCGAGAAGCAGATCGAAGAAGCGGTCCGGAAGCGCCAGGAGCAGGAGCGTCTGACGCTCGGTGAAGAAGTCGCGAACTACGCGGCGACCTTCGTCGGCACGCTCCCGTACGTCTGGGGCGGCGCTTCCCTGACGAAGGGCGCGGACTGCTCGGGCTTCCTGGGCCAGATCTACGCGCACTTCGGCCTGCTCGACCAGGCGACCGCGAACGCGCACGGCTATTCGTCGCACAACATGCGTCAGCTCGGCTACGCGGTCAACGTCTCCGACATCCAGCCGGGCGACCTGATCTGCTACAACGGCCACGTCGCGATCTACTACGGCTCGGGCTACGCGGTCCATGAACCGGCGCCGGGCAGAAAGGCGGAGTTCGGACGGCTCCACATGCTGCCGATCATCACGATCCGCCGCCTGATCCCGTAAGCGGAGAACAGAATATGAAAAGACCCGGAAAGCTTCTTCCGGGTCTTTTTGTATTTCGGGTTTTGCCGGTACCGGGCGCTTCCTGCCGGCGCCGAACGCATTCCTGCCGGCATCGTCCGCCGTTTACTCCGTTTGGCGGATCTGACCGGTCCGGAAAGCTTCCATCATGTTCGACGTCAGCGAGATCTCGCCCGAGCGGTCGGGCATCTCTTCGGGCGCAAGGAAGACCGCCGCGGACAGCTCGTCCTGTTCGAGCGTGATCGTCGCGTCGCCGTCGACTTCGCAGAAGAAGCCGAAGAGGAGCGAGCTCGTGAACGGCCAGGACTGCGCGTCGAAGAACCGCAGGCGCTTGACCTTCAGGCCGACTTCCTCCATGCATTCGCGCCGCACCGTCTCCTCCGGCGTCTCGCCGGCCTCGACGTAGCCCGCGACGAGCGCGTAATTGACCGTCGGCTTCTCCGTCTTCGCGTTTCCCATCATCTGGTGCGTCGGGGCGTAGCGCGTGACCAGCAGCTTCCCGCCGTGCAGGATGCCGATGATGACCGACGGATTGATGCGCGGGAAGATCAGGTTGCCGCAGCGCGGACAGCGGATCGCGCGTTCGTTCGCGGCCCGGACGGTCTTTTCGCCGCAGGCGCCGCAGTACAGATTCTTCCGATACCAGTAATAGAGCTGGTTCCCGAGCGTCGCCGCGAAGGCGCGGTCCCGGGGCAGCAGGGAGCGGAACAGCCGCGTCTCCGAAAGCAAAAAATCGCCGAACGGGGAGATCTCGCGGTCCAGCAGGGTATAGTAATGAATGCCGCCGACGGAGAACAGATAAGTGAAGTCTTCGCCGGAAACGTCCGGATAAGCGGCTTTTACGTCCGATACGGCGGGCAGGCTGAAACTGCCGTCCGCCTCCGGGCGGATCAGCGTCTTTCCGGCGGGATAGAGCAGCACGGGATCGCCGTCTTTCGCAGGATCGGTCCTGTAATGAATGTCCAGATCGAATTTGGGTACCATGGACGGACTCCTTTACGCGTTTTGGGAAGAACGCCGCGCGCGGCGTTTCTCTTCTTTGCTATCATACCACAAAACCTTGATTTTTACCGCTGAGTTTAGTAAAATAATTCAGATTGCAGTTTTCCGCGTTTTTTCAACGTTTTATCACAATTTACGGGTAAACTGCCTGATATCGGCAATCATCCTGCAAAGAGGGACAAATCATGATCGAAGTGAAACATCTGTCGAAGCGTTACGGGAACCACCTCGCGGTGGACGATCTGACGTTTACGATCGAGAACGGAAAGGTCTACGGTTTCCTCGGCCCGAACGGCGCCGGGAAGTCGACGACGATGAACATCATCACGGGCTGCCTGGCAGCGACGTCCGGTGAGGTGAAGATCGACGGCTACGACATCTTCGAGCAGTCGACCGAAGCGAAGAAGCGCATCGGCTACCTGCCGGAGATTCCGCCGGTCTACCCGGACCGCACGATCCGCGAATACCTGCGGTTCGTCGCGGAGGCGAAGGGCGTGAAGAAAGCGGACATCCGCGGCCAGATCGACAAGGTCATCGAAGAGACGAAGATCCGCGATTACGAGAACCGCCTGATCAAGAACCTGTCGAAGGGCTACCGTCAGAGCGTCGGCATCGCCCAGGCGCTGATCGGCGATCCGGACGTCATCATCCTCGACGAGCCGACCGTCGGCCTCGACCCGATGCAGATCACGTGGATGCGCGAGCTCATTCGCAGCCTCGGCCGCGAGCACACGATCATCTTGAGCTCCCACATTCTGTTTGAGGTGAACGCGGTCTGCGACCGTGTTCTGATCATCAACCACGGTAAAAAGATCGTTATCGATACTCCGGAAAATATCATCCGTACGCTCGGAGGAACGACCGGTGTGCGCGTTGTCGTCAATGCGGATCAGGAGACGTTCGGCAAGGCGCTTGCAACGCTTGGCAACGTTTCTCAGTGGAACGCTCTCGAGGAAAACTTCTGGAAAGGCAAAGCCGAGATGCAGCTCAACGTCAAAG
>JAGDBR010000306.1 GCA_017958935.1 Lachnospiraceae bacterium
ACGAGAACGGCAGGATCACCGGCCTGTTCTGACCCCTTTCCGGGCGGGAACACAGCATCATTCGAGGTAGGAAATGCCGAAGAGCAATACAGTCTTTTTCTGCAGCGAATGCGGATTTGAGTCCGCAAAATGGCTCGGGCAGTGCCCGGGCTGCAAGCAATGGAATACGTTCGTCGAGGAACCTGTGAAGATCTCGGCGAAAGACAAGCGAGGCCCGCAGAAAACTGCGGGCCTTCGCGCAGTGAAGGCGTCTCATCTGAACGAAGTCCCGATGGAGGAGCACGGCCGCATTTCTTCCGGCATGGAGGAACTGGACCGGGTGCTCGGCGGCGGCATCGTGCCCGGCTCGCTCGTGCTGGTCGGCGGCGATCCCGGCATCGGGAAATCCACGATCCTTTTGCAGGTGTGCCGGTATCTCGCGGAGCACGGGACGAAGGTCCTCTATATTTCCGGCGAGGAATCGCTCCAGCAGATCCGCATGCGTGCGCTCCGGATCGGAGAATTCCAAGGCGACGTCCGTCTGGCGGCGGAGACCGAGATCGGGAACATGGAGACGCTGATCGAAGAAGTGAAGCCGGAAGTCGTCGTGGTCGACTCGATCCAGACGATGTACCGGGATGACCTGTCGTCGGCGCCGGGTTCGGTCTCGCAGGTCCGCGAGTCCGCCGCGGCCCTGATGCGGATCGCGAAGGATCAAAACGTCACCGTCTTCATCATCGGACACGTCACGAAAGAGGGAACGGTCGCCGGACCGCGCGTTCTCGAGCACATGGTGGATACCGTCCTGTATTTCGAAGGGGACCGTTCCGCCGTTTACCGCGTCATCCGGGCCGTGAAGAACCGTTTCGGCGCGACGAATGAGGTCGGCGTCTTCGAAATGACGAACGAAGGCCTGAAGGAAGTCGAGAATCCGTCCGACTACATGCTGGAAGGACGGCCGCTGACGGCGTCGGGCTCGGCCGTGTCCTGTGTCATGGAAGGCACGCGGCCGCTGCTGCTGGAGATCCAGGCGCTCGTGTCGCGGACATCGTTCGGGCTTCCGCGCAGGACGTCCGTCGGCATCGACTACAACCGCGTGAACCTGCTGATCGCTGTCGTCGAAAAGCGCGCCTCGCTGTCGCTCGGCGAATACGACGTCTACGTGAACATCGCCGGCGGCATGCGCGTGAACGAGCCGGGCATGGACCTTGCGATCGTCCTGGCGCTGGCATCCGGATACTACGACAAGGCCCTCGACCCGAAACTCATCGCGTTCGGCGAGGTCGGCCTTGCGGGCGAGATCCGCGGCGTGTCGGGGATCAACGCGCGCGTGAAGGAAGCCGTCAAGCTCGGCTATGACAAATGCCTGATCCCGGCGTCTTCTCTTAAGAGCGTGGAGAAGGAACTGAAGCAGTACTGCATCGGCGCCGCCACCGTCCGCGAGGCGATCGGCGAAGCCATCGGGAGAAAATGAAAAAGAGACGGTGCGTGACCGTCTCTTTAATGAAGGATAGCCCGGACGAGAATCGAACTCGTGATTCCGCCTTGAGAGGGCGGCGTCTTGACCCCTTGACCACCGAGCCATGTGGAAAAGCCTTGTTTATATTAGCAAATTAGGCTGATAAAGTCAAGCGGATTTTTGCGAAATGAAGACGGGCCCCAAATCTTGTATGTGCAGGGCGGATTTCGCCTTGACACCACCATATTTATCCATTACAATCAAACATTGAAAATGCGGGCCGGCGGGTCCGCGCACAAAGGAGGCTGACCATGGCTACTGAGTACACGAAGTTATATCCGGAGTTTACGCCCGAGAACAACATCTTCATCATGGACCATCCGCTGCTGGATCACAAGATCTCGATCCTGCGCGACAAGAATACCGGAACGAATGAGTTCCGCAAGCTCGTCGAAGAGATCGCCATGCTGATCGGTTTCGAGGCGCTTTCGGATCTGCCGACCGAACTCGTCGAGATCGAGACGCCGATCGAAAAGACGAAGATGCCGATGCTTTCCGGCAAGAAGCTGGCGATCGTCCCGATCCTGCGCGCGGGCCTCGGCATGGTGGCGGGCATCACGAGCCTCGTTCCCTCCGCGAAGATCGGCCACATCGGCCTGTACAGGAATGAAGAGACCCATGAGCCGGTCGAATACTTCTGCAAGCTGCCGAAGCCGATCGAGCTCCGCACGATCGTCGTGCTCGACCCGATGCTTGCGACCGGCGGCTCCGCGGTCGACGCGATCCGCCTGATCAAGGCGCACGGCGGCGTCAACATCAAGTTCGTCTGCATCATCGCTGCGCCCGAAGGCGTGAAGCGCCTGCACGAAGCGTATCCGGAAGTCCCGATCTACGTCGGCAACCTGGACCGCCAGCTGAATGAGAACGCCTACATCATGCCAGGCCTCGGCGACGCGGGCGACCGCATCTTCGGCACGAAGTAAGCGCAACTGTCATTTTCACCAAAGATCCGTCCGGAATGCAGGTTTTTTCTACTTGCATTCTCCGGGACAGATGATATAATACCACAAGATATAGCGAATAACCTTTAAATCCGGTACGGGAGACCGGAAAGGGAACGATAAATGCACTGGGATTTTTCAGGCACCTTTCCGTCTTTTGACCGGAAGGTGCCTTTTCTTATCGGGAGCGTACGCAGATGGAAGGAAAGATCATTGTCGACGAAGCGGCGATGAACCGTTCGCTCGCACGACTTGCCCATGAGATCATTGAACAGAATCCCGCGGCCGAAACGATCTACCTGATCGGTATCCGGCGAAGAGGAGTGCCGCTCGCGGCGATCCTGAAGCAGAACATCGAGCGGTTTTCGGACTGCAAGGCCGAACTCGGCGCGCTCGACATCCGGCTGTACCGGGACGACGTGTCCGAGCGCTACCCGGATCCGCAGGTCAGCGGTACGGACGTTCCCTTCGACGTCACGGGAAAGGACATCGTCCTCGTGGACGACGTGCTCTATACCGGGCGGACCGCGCGGGCGGCGATGGAGGCCGTGATCGACCTCGGACGGCCGGCGAAGATCCAGCTCGCGGTCATGGTGGACAGAGGGCACCGGGAGCTGCCGATCTCCGCGAACTTCGTCGGGAAGAACATTCCGACGTCCAGAAGCGAGTTCGTGAAGGTCATGGTGCCGGAATACGATCAGGCGATGCAGGTCGTCCTGTTCAGAAAGCGGTAAAACGCCGAAAGGCTTTTGCATATTTTAATTTATCACGGGAGGATAAAAAATGAATTTGATCTTTGATGTTGAAGACAAGCCCAAATTTGGGCAGCTGATCGTCTTCGCGTTCCAGCAGTTACTGGCCATCCTGGCTGCGACCATCGCTGTCCCGATGATCATCGGCAACGGCATGCAGCCGGCCGCGGCGCTTTTCGGCGCAGGCGTCGGTACGCTGGTCTATGTGCTCTTCACGAAGGCCAAGAGCCCTGTCTTCTTAGGTTCTTCCTTCGCTTTCCTCGGCTCGATGGCGGCAGCGTTCGCCGGCGCCGCTTCTGCGGCGGCAGGCTTCGCGGGCCTGATCATCGGTGCTGTCATGGCGGGTCTTGTCTATGTGATCATCTCCGCGGTCGTCAAGGTCGCCGGTGTTGACTGGATCAACAAGCTGATGCCGGCGCAGGTCATCGGACCCACCGTCGCGATCATCGGTCTTTCGCTTGCCGGCAACGCGGTCGGCGATCTGCAGAATGCGGATGCGGGCGGCAGTGTCTACGTCGCGCTGATCTGCGGTCTGGTCACCCTGTTCGTCGTCTGCCTGACGTCTGTTTACGCGAAGAAAATGGGCCGCCTGATCCCGTTCATCATCGGTATCTGTGCCGGCTACATCGTCGCCCTGATCTTCACGCTGATCGGCAACGCGACGAACAACGACGCGCTGAAGGTCATCGATTTCACGATCTTCGAAGGCCTGAAGATCGCCGAAGTTCCGCGCTTCACCTTCCTGGAAGCCGCGAAGGGCGTGAAGGAACTTGACTTTACCTACATCGTTTCCCTGTTTGCCGCTTATGTTCCGGTCGCGTTCGTCGTCTTCGCGGAGCACATTGCGGACCATAAGAACATTTCCTCGATCATCGGCCGCGACCTGACGAAGGAGCCCGGTCTGCACAGGACCCTGCTCGGCGACGGTGTCGGCTCCATGGTCGGCGCGTTCTTCGGCGGCTGCCCGAACACGACGTACGGCGAGTCCGTCGCGTGTGTCGCGATCACCCGCAACGCTTCCGTCCGGACGATCATCTGCACGGCCTGCCTCGCGATCGTGATCTCGTTCTTCGGACCGTTCGTCACGTTCCTGGATTCCATCCCGGCCTGCGTCATGGGCGGCGTCTGCATGACCCTGTACGGCTTCATCGCCGTCTCCGGTCTGAAGATGGTCCAGAAGGTCGACCTGAACGACAACCGCAACCTGTTCGTCGTCTCCGTCATCCTGATCGCCGGTATCGGCGGCCTGGCGCTGACCTTCGGCAAGGTCACGATCACCTCGATCGCGACGGCGCTGATCCTCGGCATCATCATGAACGCTGTTCTGAAGAAGAAAGAGCAGAAGACCGAGGCCTGATCAGGCAATTAACAATGTCCAAACGGGAGGTCCCGCGGGTCCATGGCGAAAGCCGTGCCTGCGGGACCTTTTTCTGTCCGGCGGGCGCCGATTCTTGCATTTCCGGTGCGGTTCTGCTATAATTTTATTATCTATATGCCCGGAGAGAACGCATGTACGCCGCGGTCGTCATTGACATCAAAAACAAAGAAGTCGACAGACCTTTCACCTACAGGATCCCTGCCTGTCTGCAGGACAGGATCGCCGTGGGAAGCGCCGTCCGCGTACCGTTCGGTGCCGGGAACCGGATCCGCACGGGCTACGTCGTGAGCCTCGACGAGAGGACGGATCTGCCGGAAGAAAAGCTCAAGGACGTCGACAGTCTGCCCGAAAAGGCCGCGAACGTCGACGACGACCTTTTAAAGCTTGCGATCTGGATGCGCTACCGCTACGGCGGCTCGCTGTACCAGGCGATCTCCACGGTCATTCCGAACAAGGTGCAGGTGGAGGCCCGGAAACTGCGTGAATTCGTGTTCACCGGGACGGAAGAGGACCTCGAACGAGAGACCGAGGCCGCCCGGAAGAAAAGGGCTTACGCGCGGCTTCGGCTGCTGGAAGCGTTTGCCGAGAAGCGGATCCTGCCGGCGGACATCGTCCGCGACCGGCTGCAGATCACCGCGGTCACGCTGAAGAGCCTGACCGAAAAGGGACTCGTCGAAGTCCGGACCGTACAGAACGGCCTGACGGCGGGACAGCGGCCCGGAGGACACGGGCTTTCCGTCGAGCTGAACGCGGAACAGCGGGAGGCGGTGCGGTCGATCCTCGCGGACGGGCGGACCGGACATCTTCTTTACGGGATCACGGGCTCCGGGAAGACCGAGGTCTATCTGAAGCTGATCGGGAGGATCCTGGAAGAGGGGAAGGAAGCCATCGTGCTGATCCCCGAGATCGCCCTGACCTATC
>JAGDBR010000307.1 GCA_017958935.1 Lachnospiraceae bacterium
CGTGCCCGTGCTGCGGCGGACCCGCGAAGCGCGAGACCGATACGATGCCGCAGTGGGCCGGGTCTTCCTGGTACTTCCTGCGCTACACCGATCCGGATTACGATCAGGGTATCGCCAGCCCGGAAGCGCTGAACTACTGGATGCCCGTCGACTGGTACAACGGCGGCATGCAGCATACGACGCTGCACCTTTTGTACAGCAGCTTCTGGAACCGCTTCCTGTACGATCAGGGCGTCGTTCCGGTACGCGAGCCGTACGCGAAGCGCACTTCGCACGGCATGATCCTCGGCGAGAACGGCGAGAAGATGTCGAAGTCCCGCGGCAACGTGGTCAACCCCGACGAAGTCATCGCTGAATTCGGCGCCGACACGCTGCGCACCTATGAGATGTTCATCGGCGCGTTCGAGCTTTCGGCCTCCTGGTCGATGGAAGGCGTGCGCGGCTGCAGGAAGTTCCTGGAGCGCGTCTGGAAGCTGGCCGACCTTCTGGTCGACGGCGAAGAGTATTCGAAGGAACTGGAGACCCGCATGCACCAGACGGTGAAGAAGGTCTCGGGCGATTACGAAGCGCTGAAATTCAACACGGCGATCGCCGCAATGATGTCGATCGTCAATGATTTTTATAAAGCAGGAAGGGTCACGAAGGCAGAGTACCGTACGCTGCTCACGCTTCTGAACCCGGTCGCGCCGCATATGACGGAAGAGTTGTGGGAAAGCCTGAAACTGGGCGATACGCGTCTTTATGCCGTGCAGTGGCCGGAATACGATGAAGCGAAGACAGTCGAGGACGAAGTCGAGATCGCGGTCCAGGTGAACGGAAAGGTCCGCGCGACCGTCAGGATCGCGAAGGACGCCGGCAGCGCGGAAGCGATCGCGGCCGCGAAGGAAGCCCTGGGCGCGAAGCTTGCGGGGACGGTGGTCAAGGAGATCTACGTTCCGGGCAGGATCGTGAACATTGTCGTCAGGCCCTGATGCGAAAACGGAGGAGTGGAGGCGTTTATGGCGAAGAAGAAAGACGAAATCACTGAAGCCGAAGTCCTGAAGGACGAGGCGAAAGAATCCGTGAAAAAGACCGTGAAAAAGGCGGAGAAGGCAGTTGAAAAGACTGTCGAAAAAGTTGCCGAAAAGGCGGAGGAGGCTGTCGGGAAGGTAGTCGAAAAAGCTGAAAAGGCTGCGGAAATGGCTGAGGAAGCCGCCGAGAAGGTCGCAGAAAAAACGGCCGAGAACGCCGAGAAGACAGTTGAGAAAGCCGCTGAGAAAACCGAAAAGGCCGAGAAGGCTTCCGAAAAAGCAGCGGAGAAAGCGGCCGCCAAGGCTGCGAAGGCCGCGGCGAAGAAGCCTTCGAAGAAAACGCAGAAAAAGGCGGACGAGTTCGACGACGAAGAGACGGGCGAACTGCTGACCGACGATTACGAAGAAGAAGTGCATGCCCCGGCGCTCTCTCCGGAGATTTTGGCGAAGCTCGTGAAGACCGGCAAGGCCAAGAACAACACGCTGGACATGGACGACATCGAAAAGGCGTTCAAGGGCGTCGAGCTGACCCCCGAGAAGATCGAGGACATCATTGCCTATCTGGAGTCGAAGAAGATCGACGTGCTGTCGATCATTCCGGACGACATGCTGCTGAACGATCCGCTGCTGGACGACGATCTCGACCTCGGCGATTCGGACGAAGAGGACATCGACCTTGACAATCTGGACAACATCGACCTGCTGGCCGGCGTCGGCACGGCGGATCCCGTCCGGATGTATCTGAAAGAGATCGGCACGGTGCCGCTGCTTTCCCCGCAGGAGGAGATCGAGCTGGCCGAACGCAAGGAAGCGGGCGATGAAGAGGCGAAGAAGCGCCTGATCGAAGCGAACCTGCGTCTCGTCGTGTCGATCGCAAAGCGCTACACGGGCCGCGGGATGAATTTCCTGGACCTCGTGCAGGAAGGCAATCTCGGCCTGATCAAGGGCGTCGAGAAATTCGACCACACGAAGGGTTTCAAGCTGTCGACCTATGCGACCTGGTGGATCCGCCAGTCGGTGAC
>JAGDBR010000308.1 GCA_017958935.1 Lachnospiraceae bacterium
AGATGACGATCGCGGCCTACAACGTGGCGGAGCAGCAGCTCGCCGGCGTGGTCGTCAACCATCTGTACGAGGGCACGGATTACGATCCGGAGGTCGCGTACGAGAATGCGAACTACCTGCTGCCGATCCGGGACGTGTTCTGGCAGATGATCAACAACAACATCATCTCGGTGCGCGCGTTCGCGGACGAGGACGCTTCGGCGACAGAACACGCGATGGAACAGAAGCGCATCGCCCGGAAGGCGGAAGTCACCGCGCGCATGAAGGCTTATCTGCAGGAGCGCGACACGACGCCGGTCAGCGAAGAGGACCGGTACATGCGCGATTACATCGGCTATCTGTACACCTACATGGTGGAAAAGAACTATATCCGCACGGCGCTGATCGACACGGAAGACAGCGTCTACAAGCAGTGGAAGGCCGAGGAGATCTCTTTCCCGGTGTTCTTCCGCCACGCGATCGCAGCCGGCTGGGTGGACACGGCGATCCTCTCCGAGGACAACCGCTACAATTCGGTCGACACGTGCTATGACGCGTTCGCCGACCTTCTGCTGGAGCAGACGACGCTTTCCTACGGCGGCTTCGACAAGCTGATCTACAGCGAACTGATCCACACGGACCGCATCCTCGGGACCGAGATCGGCATCGCGCTGTACGAGCAGGGCGTCCTGCGGGAAGACCGCGAGACGTACGAAAAACTCCTGCAGGGCGACAACGCGTTCGCCTTCGAGTTCTTCAAGAGCAAGATCAACTCGATGGAGATCACGCCGGCGCAGATCGCGCTCGACCCGTGCTCCGCGGGCGTCGTGCTGGCCGATCCGAATACCGGGCGGCTCCTGGCGGTCGTTTCCTATCCGGGATACGACGCGAACCGCATCAACGACGCCGCCTACTACAGCAAGCTGCTGAGCGACTCCTCGAGTCCGCTGTATTCCTATGCGACGCAGAGCCGCATCGCGCCGGGATCCACGTTCAAAATGGTCACGACGACGGCGGCCCTGGAGGGCGGATATGTCGGCCGGGACGAGAAGATCACCTGCGAAGGCATTTTCCCGAACCTCGACCATCCGCGCTGCTGGATCTACCGACTGCTCGGCGACACGCACGGCGAACTGGACTTCGTCCATGCGATCGGCCAGTCCTGCAACTGCTTCTTCTACGAATGCGGCTACCGGCTGTCGATGAACGCGGCGGGCCTGTATTCTCCGTCGACCGGCATCAACGCGCTGAACAGCTACGCGTCGATGTACGGCTTCGGCTCCCTGAGCGGCATCGAGGTCCGCGAGAACGTGCCGACGCTGACGACGGAGCTGCCCGTCACCTCCGCAATCGGCCAGGGCACCTACGCCTTCACGACGATCTCGCTCGCGCGCTACGTCACGACGATCGCGTCGTCGGGCAATCTGTATGAATTCAAGCTGCTCGATCATATTGCCGACCCGAAGGGGGAGGAGATGATCGCTTATGCGCCGAAGGTGATCTCGAAGCTGGAACTCAAGGACTCCACATGGGACGCGATCCATTCCGGCATGTACATGGTC
>JAGDBR010000309.1 GCA_017958935.1 Lachnospiraceae bacterium
GACTTCAGTTCCGCCCGCGGCTCGCGGGTGATGACCAGTCTGTACGTCCGGGAAAGGCCGTTCTGGGCTGTACAGACGAAATCGAACACGTTCCGGCCGTAGACCAGCGAAAGGTCCGTCGCCAGGGTCCCGGTACCTGTTGCGGATCCGACCTTGATCGTCGTGGTCCCGGCATAGGCCGAGGCATTCAGACGCACGCTTGCCTTGTCATTCGGGACCGTCAGCGCATATTCGAGCGTGTCCATGTGGAAACCGTCCACCATATTGCCGTCCACGAAGATCGAGCCCAGCTTATAGTTCGGGTTACCGATCCGGTTCGGGTCCGGCTCCGGCGAGACCTCCTCCGGCAGGGAATCGTAGACCGGGATGATGAAGGTCATCGGGGAATCCATTGCGCCTTCCACCGACGAGATCGCCCGGTACAGGTTCCGGGCTTCCTTCTGCGGCGCAAAGATGTCCTGCATGTACTGTCCCCAGTACTGGCGCGGCGAATCCGAGCGCACATTGAACTTCAGCATGTACGGACAGTACTGGCAGTCGGCAAAGTATCGTTCGGTATAGCGCTTCATGCCGCCTGCGATCGATTTATAGCGGGTGTCCCACCCGTAATTGTATGCCTCGTTCAGGCCGTTGTTATAGATCTGCTCCAGGCTGCTGCCGGAAGCATCCATTGCAAAGTAGTTGTAGTAGCCGCCGGGGATCACGGTGCCGTCCGGCAGCGTGAACGGATAGTCGCCGGCAATGAGCTTGCTCTTTCCGCTTCCGTGCTCCTGCCGGATACGGGTCGCCATCGTCGCTTGGTTCACTCCGAAACGGTCGTTCCCGAACCGGTCTTCCCATTCCAGATTAGCCGCCAGCAGGTCCACGAGTTCGCTGTATGTGTAAAAAACGGTCTCCCCGTCGGGTCCTTCCGTGAACAGGCCGGTCTCTTCGGCCGGTGCGACCCACATGTCGACACCGATCGTCTCGAAGATGTACTGCACGATCTCTCCGGAAACCTCCGGCGCAAAAGGCACGGTCGAGTCCAGGAACTGGAAGATCTGTTCTTCCGTGAGCCAGTTCCGCGGATCCATGCAGTAGCGCACGGCCTCTTCGGACGCCTGGAACATGTTCCCGTTGTCAAAGCCGTAATACGCGTTCCCGGCCCAGTTGTATGCACCCGTGAGCTCTGTCGAGTACCAGGACGTCGGATAATAATAGCCGCCCGGTCCGCTTTCTGACAAGCCGGCGGCAAGATTCCGGCTGAGCTTCATCTCCGCTTCTTCATCCATGCATTCTTCGAACGTCACGCCCTCGTAGAAGGCCACGAACTGCCACGCCGGGTGCGCTTTTAGCAAGGCATCCAGACCTTCCCAGTATGCTTCGGGGAACGCTTCGTGGATCTCGTCCTGCGTCGTGCAGGCTTCCGACATCGAAGACGCGGCCGAGACGCCGCCCGTTATGAGCGACGCTGTCAGGACCAGCAGACACAGAAAAACTGCCGCCATGCCGTATAAGATTGTCGGAAAACGCTTCTCCATGAACACCTGCACAGAATGCCATTTTAATCAATTCATTCTACCATCCGGGGCGTCCGGTGTCAACATATTTTAATCTTTCTGTAATATTTCAGAAACATTTTCCGGACTGTTCCCCCTGCAAAAAAGCGCCCCCGCATCAAACGGGGACGCATAAAGTATCTTTCTGTGTTTCCGATCGGTTCAGGTCTCCGGGAGGAACTCCTTCCGGATCCTGCCGTCTTCCTTGTAAAAAGCATAGACATGCGCGCCTTGCGCGCTGCTTGCGGCCGAGATCCTGCCGTTTTCGAAGATGAACGCCGCGTCATCGTCCGCCGCGATGCCGATCAGGCCGTCCGGGAACGCTTCCGCGTGCTTCTCAAGTTCCTCATCGAAGCCTTTCCGCTCCCACTGGCTGTAATGCGGACAGAACGCCGCCGGGAACAGGCCGGTCGCCGGCCGGATCCACTCATAGGTCCAGTCTTCCGCGCCCGAGAAGGACGCACTGTCCGTGTAGCCGTCCGTGAACCAGCAGATCGCGCCGGCGGACATGCCAGACAGCACGGCCGTGTCTTCCTCGAAGACCCGCCTGAGTTTCAGGTCCACGCCCTGCCTGCGCCATTCGTCCAGCATGAAGGCCGTATTCCCGCCGCCGACGTAGATCACGTCCGCCCAGGCGATCAGCGCATCGATCTCTTCCTCCGTATACCGGGTCCGCAGGATCGACAGTTTCTTCACGATCACGCCGGGACACACGCGCTTGAACGACTTCTTGCAGGAAGTCAGTGGATTCGTCGAATCCTCTGCAGCCGTCCCGATGAACAGGATGTTCGGTTTTTCTTTTCCCGATAAAAAGCAGATGCGGCGGTTCAGCGCATCCGTATCCTCGAATGTGCCGCCGCCGATCGCTGCAAATCTGCCCATAAGGGTCCTCTCCGCTATCAAAGCTCCGGTGCCTGACGCAACGTCAGCCGAAGAGCCCCTTCTTCTTCAGGTCTTCTTCGCCCATCGTTTCCGCGTAGGCGCGGAGCGCGTCCTTCTGCTTCCCGGTCATGCCGGTCGGCACCTCGACGTTCAGGATCATGTAATGATCGCCGCGGCGGCCGTTGTCCCGCACGTACGGGATGCCCTTGCCGCGCAGGCGGACCTTCAGGCCGGGCTGCGTGCCGGGCTTGACGTCGTATTCGACCTCGCCGTCCACGGTGCGTACACGGATCGTGCCGCCGAGCGCCGCCTTCGCGAAGGAGATCTTCTCTTCCGTATAGACGTCCGCTCCGTCCCGCGTGAAGCGGTTCGAATTCGCGACGTCGACTTCGACGAGAAGGTCGCCGCGGGCGCCGCCGTTCACGCCGGGCTCGCCCTTGCCGGAAATGCGGATCGCCTGGCCGGACTCGATGCCCGCCGGGATCGTGACGCTCAGCGTCTTCCGCTCGCTCTTGTAGCCGATGCCCCGGCAGTCCGGGCACTTCTCTTTAATGATCTGGCCGGTGCCGCCGCAGTCCGGGCATGCCTGGACGTTGCGCATCATGCCGAAGATGCTCTGCTGCGTGTAGGTGACCTGGCCGCTGCCGCCGCATTTCTTGCACGTTTCCTTCGCCGTGCCGTCCTTCGCGCCGGTGCCGCGGCATTTCGGGCACATTTCCTTCAGGTTCACGGTCACGTTCTTCTCGCAGCCCTTCACCATCTCGTCGAAGGAGATGCGCACGGACGTACGCACGTTCGCGCCGCGCACCGCGCCGCCCGAGCCGGAAGACCCGCGCGCGAAGCCCGAACCGGAGAAGCCGCCTCCGCCGAAGCCGAACAGGTCCCCGAAAATGTCGCTGAACATGTCGCTCATGTTCTGCGCGGAGAAATCCTGCGAGCTGAAGCCGCCCATGCCGCCTTCCTGGAACGCGGCCATGCCGTACTGGTCATACTGCTCGCGCTTCTGCGGATCGGACAGGACGGTGTAGGCTTCGGAAGCTTCCTTGAACTTCTCCTCGGCGTTCTTGTCGCCGGGATTCGTGTCCGGATGGTACTTCTTCGCCAGCTGCCGGTATGCTTTTTTGATCTCGTCGTCGTTTGCGGTTTTCGAGACCCCGAGGACCTCGTAATAATCGCGTTTTGTTTCTGCCATTTTTCCTTAGAATGCCTTTACGGCAAACAGATCACGGAAATGCGCCGCATTTCCATATCATTGCGGCCCGGTCGCCCGGGCCGCATTCTTTTCCTGTGACGGACGGTCCGGTCAGTCTTCCCGTCCTCTGAAGCGTCAGACCTCCTTGTAGTCGCCGTCGACCACGTCGTCTCCGTTGTTCGGATCCGTCGTGCCGTAGTTCGGCTCCTGGTAGGAAGCGCCGCCCATGTCCGGACCCGCGCCCTGGTTCGCGCCCTGCATCTGCTCGTACATCTTCGAGAACAGCTGGTTCGCGGAGTTCAGGAGGGTCTCCTTCTTTGCCTTGATGTCTTCGGTCTGGCTCGGCGTCATGTTGTTGATGTCGGTCTGCGCGATCGCGTCTTCCAGGTTCTTCAGGTCGTTCTCGACCGTCGCCTTCAGCTGCGGATCGAGCTTGTCGCCGACCTGGTCCATGGCCTGCTTCGTCTGGAAGACCAGCGCGTCCGCGTCGTTGCGGGCGTCGACGCCTTCCTTGCGGGCCTTGTCCTGCGCCTCGAATTCCTGCGCCTCGCGGACAGCCTTCTCAATGTCGGA
>JAGDBR010000310.1 GCA_017958935.1 Lachnospiraceae bacterium
GTCGCGCTCGCGAAGCTGATCGCGCCGCCGATCGGTTCGGCGGCGGACGCGTTCGGCATCCTGATCGACAACGCGACGAAGCTCCAGCCGTTCTGGATGGGCATTGCGGTGTCGGTGCTCGTCGGCGTCGCGCTGACGCTGCCGATCTCGTCCGCGGCGATCTGCGCGGCCCTGGGGCTGACCGGGCTTGCCGGCGGCGCGGCCGTGGCCGGCTGCTGCGCGCAGATGGTCGGCTTCGCGGTCATGTCGTTCTCGGAGAACCGCTGGGGCGGCCTCGTGTCGCAGGGGATCGGCACCTCGATGCTGCAGATGGGCAACATCGTGAAGAATCCGCGGATCTGGATCGCGCCGATCGTGACGTCCGCCATCACCGGACCGCTCGCGACCTGCGTGTTCCGCCTGCAGATGAACGGCACGCCCGTCTCGTCCGGCATGGGCACCTGCGGTCTGGTCGGCCAGATCGGCGTCTACACGGGCTGGGTCAATGACGTGGCCTCCGGCGCGAAAGCCGGGATCACGGGCTTCGACTGGCTCGGGCTCGTCCTGATCTCCTTCGTCCTGCCGGCCATCATCGCGCCGCTCGTGAACCTGGTGCTGAAGAAGGCCGGCTGGGTGAAGCCCGGCGACCTGAAACTGAGCTGAGAGGCCTGCGGGCATCGTGCGTATGAACGGAGGAGAGCGGCTGCATGGCTGACGAATACCTGAAAAAAGACGATTACGAAGAACCGCGCTGCCTGCTGAACATGGATCAGACGCCTTCGGACCCGATCCCTGTCGGGCGCGTGATCGAAAAACTCGACGAATACCTGGGCAGGAACGACTATGCGTCGGCGGAGCGGCATCTGAAGTACTGGCTTGCCGAAGCGGCGGCCGGGAACGATCCGCGCGGCCGCCTGTCGGTCCTGAACGAGCTGATCGGGCTCTACCGCAAGCTCGGGCGCAGGGAAGACGGGCTGAAAACGGTCGGAGAAGCGCTGGAACTGCTGTCGGCGCTCGGGCTTCGCGCATCCGCATCGGGCGGCACGACGCTCATCAACGCAGCGACGGCGCTCAAAGCGTTCGAACAGCCGGAAGAAGCCGTGACGCTCTACGAAGAAGCGCGCGCCGTCTATGAAGCGCAGCTTCCGCCGGACGATGAGCGGCTCGGCGGCCTGTACAACAACATGGCGCTGGCCCTGACCGATCTCGAACGGTACGCGGAAGCCGAGGAACTGTATGCCCGGGCGCTCTCAGTAATGGAGAAACAGCCGTACGGGGAAGCCGAGCAGGCGATCACATACCTGAACCTTGCGGACCTCATTGCCGCGCGGGACGGCACGGAAGCCGGCGAAGCGCGGATCAACGGGTATCTGGAACGGGCGGAGACGCTCCTGGATTCCGGGCGCCTGCCCCAGAACGGGTATTACGCGTTCGTATGCGAGAAATGCGCGCCGGTGTTCGGCTATTACGGCTGGTTTTTGACGGAACAGAAGCTCAGCGCGCGCGCCGAAAAGATCTACGAAGAAAACAGGAACGCATGATGTATACCGCCGCGGACCGGCGGATGAAGAGGGAACGGATGAACGGGCTGGAACTGTCAAAAGGATATTATGAGGAATTCGGAAGACCGATGCTGGAAGAACAGTTTCCGGCGCTGCTTCCGTATCTTTGCGTCGGCTTTACCGGCAGCGGATCGGAGCATTACGGCTTCGACGACGAGGTCTCCCGGGA
>JAGDBR010000026.1 GCA_017958935.1 Lachnospiraceae bacterium
ACGGCTCCGTTTTCGGAAAGCGCGCTGTGCCGGTACGAAAAACCCATCTCTTCGTTCGCGACGGTACGGACCGCCCCGTCCTTTTCCAGAATCCGGACCGAGACTGTCACATCCTTGATCTCCCCGCCGTAGGCGCCGGCGTTCATGAAGAGGCCGCCGCCGACCGTCCCGGGGATGCCGGACATGAATTCCAGCCCGGTCAGGCCGTGATCGAGCGCGGCCTTCGAAACGTCCGCCATCAGAGCGCCCGCTCCGGCGCGAAGATAGGGACCGTCGCACACGACGTCCGAGAAATGCTTCCTGAGGCTTACGATCACGCCCTCATACCCCCGGTCGGAAGCGAGGACGTTCGCGCCGCGTCCGAGAAGGAAGTACGGCACGTGCGCTTCGTTCAGGAACGATAGCAGCTTCCGCAGCGTCTCTTCCGACGCCGGGCTGACGAACCACCGGGCATTCCCGCCCGCCATGAAGGTCGTCAGTTTCCGGAAAGAAACGTTCTCCTCGATATTCTCCTGTCCCGCTATGGCTGAGAGCTCAGAATAAAAACTCATCGGGATCCCGGTCGCCCTTCCTGTGCATGTTGTCCTGCACGCGCTTGTATAATTCCTGGGCCGCGTTGTAGCCCATCTTTTTCTGTCTGTGGTTGATCGCCGCCACCTCGACGATGATCGCCAGGTTCCGGCCCGGACGGACCGGCAGGCGGTGGCAGACGACCTTGTTGCCCATGTACTCGATGAACTGGTCTTCCATGCCCATGCGGTCGAAGGAATCCGCCTTCGTCCAGTCCTGGAGCTCGATGACCAGGTCGATCGCCTGGGTGTTCTTCACGGCTTCGATGCCGAACAGGGTCTTGACGTCCACGATGCCGATGCCCCGAAGCTCGATGAAATGCCGCGTGATCTCCGGCGCCGAGCCGACCAGCGTGTCGTCGGACACGCGGCGGATCTCCACGACGTCGTCCGAGACGAGCCGGTGGCCGCGCTTGATCAGTTCGATCGCGGCTTCCGACTTGCCGATGCCGGACTCGCCCGTGATCAGCACGCCTTCGCCGTACACGTCCATCAGCACGCCGTGGATCGAGATCATCGGCGCGAGCGCGACGTGCAGCCAGCGGATCAGCTCCGAGCTGATCGCCGACGTCGAGATGTCCGTCATCAGAAGCGGGATGTTCTTTTCCGTCGCGAGCCGGATGACCTCGTCGTCCGGACGCTGCGACCGCGCGTAGATGATGCACGGGACGGGCTTCGAAAGGAAGTCCTCGTAGGTCTTCATCCGCTGCTCTTTTTCCATGTGCTCCAGATAGGAAAACTCGACCTTTCCGACGATCTGGATGCGGTTCGGCTCGAAGTAATCCCAGAAGCCGGTCAGCTGGAGCGAAGGCCTGTTGATGTCGGGCAGGATCACGTAATGCGTGGAAAGATCCAGCGCGACGGTCAGGTTCTGAAGATTCATGCGCCGTGCGACCCTGTCAAGGCTGATGCGCTGTTCCGGCTGTTTTGTCTCTGCCATCTCTTCTTCTCCTATTTTGTGAAGACGTGTGCCCAAAGGCGTGAAACGAGCTCCGCCTCCGCTGTAGCGCGTCCGGGCTCGCGCACCCGCGCTTCCGCGCCGATCGTCAGGCGTCCTTCATCGTCCGTGTCCAGATAGTACACGATCCCCGAAGACTCGTACACGTCCGGGTTCTCTGTATTCGGCCGGTACAGGATCGCCCTGTGCCCGTCCGTTTCCGCACTGGCGCGGAAGCCGTCGGGCACCCGGACCCGCGCGTTTCCGACGTCAATGAATTCATTCCCTTCAAAAGTAAGGCTGCCGAGCACGTCCTCCGAAAGCACGCTCTCGGTCTGCTCGTCCAGTTCCTCCATGATGTCATGGATCGCCGTCAGCGTGCCCGCGACGTTCTTCCGGACGTTCTGCTCCTGCACGGTCAGCGACGACAGGTCTTCTTCCCCTGCCGAAAACACGCTGCCGATGCTGCCGGAGAACGCGATAACGTCCTCGAGCAGGCAGGTGATGAGCCGGTCCGCTTCCGGAAGCTCGCGGCGCACAAGGCCGATCGTCTTGTAGCCCCAGGAGCCGTCTTCGGCTTCCTCGAGCGTGATGAAGCGGTTGGCGAACAGGTTCAGCAACGTCATGCCCGTCAGGTCTTCATTGCCGATGTACGGTCTCAGCGTCCCGCCGATCTTTTCCTTCGGCAGCCTGAGCCGTTCGTCCTTTTCCACCTCGTAGAACAGGCGGATCAGGTCCTCCGTGATCTCCTTCAGGGAAGCCGTCAGTTCCTCATCCTCCCGCAGCCCGTCGGAAAAAGAGACTCCCAGCAGCTTGTGGCAGCCGTCCTGAAAGACGAGGTCTTCCTTCGGGATGATGATCTTTTTTCCGGCAAGCAGCGCGTTCACGAGGAACGTGCCTTCGATCCTGCCGTTCATTCCGGTGGGGATCATGCTTCCTGTCCTTTCAGTTCATCGAGGAATCTGCGGTCCTTTTTCGTCATTTCCGCCTTTTCCAGCAGGTCCGGCCGCCGCGCGTACGTCCGCTTCAGCGCTTCG
>JAGDBR010000027.1 GCA_017958935.1 Lachnospiraceae bacterium
CGAAGAGGAACTGGCCGCGCCCGCGGAGACGTTCCTGCTGAAGGAGGCGTTTCAGTACCGTCCGGAAGCACTCGGGAAGATGAGCATCGAGGAACAGCGGGTCGCGCTCATGCAGCAGGTGCAGCTGAATTACGCGGTGTCCGGCACGTTTGAGCCGGGGTCGACCGCGAAATCGCTGACGCTTGCGACCGGCTATGAGACCGGCACGCTGAAGGACAACGACGTCTTTTACTGCGACGGGGCGATCCCGGTCGCGAATTATACGATCCACTGCCACATGCCGACGGTCTGCGGCAGCCTCCATCCGATCGAGGCGCTCGGCCGCTCCTGCAACGTCTGCCTCGTGCAGATCGGCGATCAGATCGGCAAGGACCTGTTCGTCAAGTATCAGGAGATCTTCAACCTGGGGCAGAAGACCGGCATCGATCTGCCGGGCGAGGCCAATACGGTGAACCTCATTTACCATGAAAACAACATGAACGCGATCGAACTCGCGACGAACACGTTCGGCCAGGGCTTCAACGTCACGATGCTGCAGCTCGCGTCGGCGTATTGCTCCCTGCTGAACGGCGGTTACTACTACAAACCGCACATCGTCACGAGGATCGAGGATTCCGCCGGGAATCCGGTCGAGGAGATCGAGCCCGTGCTCGTTCGGCGGACGGTCTCGGAGGAGACCTCGGAGAAGATCCGCGAGGGGCTGCATTACGTGACGAGCAAGGGCACGGCGAGCGGCATCCTGAACATCGAGAATTACGACTTCGGCGGCAAGACGGGCGCGGCGGAAAAACTGCCCCGCGGCACCGGAAAATACGTGGTTTCCTTCATCGGCGCGGCGCCGCTTGCGAACGCGGAACTTCTGGTGTATGTTGTCATTGATGAGCCGAACGTCGAGGACCAGTCCTCGTCGGTGCCGGCGCAGGAGCTCGCGCGGTCGATCTTTGACCGGCTGCTCCCGTATTACGGCGTCTTCCCGGAGACGGGCGAGGATGCCTATACCTACGATTGGTCGTCCTTAAGAAGTTTTGAGGGCATGTCGGACAGCCAGCAGGGGCAGGAAGCGGTGGAAGACCCCTACCGCACGATCGACTGGCTCGTCGATGAGGAGGATACGAGAAATTGATGAACGAGAACGCGAACGCTCCGGATCGTCTGGAGGATCTTGCGAAAAACCGTGAAAAAGTCATCGTCAGGACGAGCGTGCTCGGCATCGTCGCCAACGTGTTCCTCGCGGCGATGAAGGCCGTGATCGGACTGTTCGCGCATTCGATCGCCGTGATCCTGGACGCGGTCAACAACCTGACCGACGTGCTGTCCAGCGTCATCACGGTCATCGGCACGAAGCTCGCCGGCAAAAAGCCGGACAAGAAGCATCCCTTCGGCCACGGGCGGATCGAATACTTTACAGAGATGATCATCGGGATCCTGATCCTGTACGCCGGCATCACGGCGCTCGTCGAATCCGTTAAAAAGATCATCACGCCGGAACCGGCGGATCATTCTGCGGTCACGATCGTCATTCTCGCGGCCGCGATCGTCGTGAAGCTCCTGCTCGGACTCTACGTCAGGAAGAAGGGAAAGGAAGTGAATTCCGGGAGTTTGAAGGCTTCCGGAACGGACGCGCTGTTCGACGCGATCCTGACCGTGTCGGTGCTCGTTTCCGCAGGGCTTTATCTTTTGTTCAAGATCAACATTGAAGCCTACGTCGGCATCCTGATCTCCGCATTCATCA
>JAGDBR010000311.1 GCA_017958935.1 Lachnospiraceae bacterium
AGACGACCCTGCTGAAATGCATGCTGAACCTGCTGAAGCTTCAGGAGGGCGCCTGCCTTCTGGCCGGAAAAGACGTGCGCACGCTGCCGGTCCGGGACTTCTTCGGCGTGGTCTCCTATGTGCCGCAGACGCGGTCGATCCCGACGTCCTACACGGTGCTGGAGACCGTGCTGCTGGGCCTGTCCGGAAAGACGGGTGTCTTCCGGGCGCCGGGCGAAAAGGACGTCCGGAAAGCGGAGGAGACGCTCCGGAAACTGGGCATCGGAGCGCTGAAGGACAAGCGCTGCAACGAGCTCTCCGGCGGCGAGCTGCAGATGGTCTTCATCGCGCGCGCCCTGATCTCCGAGCCGAAGATCCTGATCCTGGACGAGCCGGAGTCGGGCCTGGATTTCCGGAACCAGCTGATCGTGCTGGAGACGCTGACGGAGCTGAAGGAGGGCGGCATGGCCTGCGTGTTCAACACGCATTATCCGGAGCACGCGCTGGGGCGCGCGGACAAGGCGCTTCTTTTGTCCGGCGGCCGGGGCATCTTCGGCACGGCGGAAGAGGTCGTGACGGAGGAACGCATCCGGGAGGCTTTCGGTGTCGAGGCCTACATCGGCACCCATGAAATCGACGGCACCACGGTCAAGACCGTGATCCCCATAAAGAAATCTGACGATAAGGAGTAGAGAGATGGAAAAAATGAGAAAAATAATGGCGATCCTGCTTGCGGCGCTGATGGTATTATCGCTTGCAGCCTGCACGAATACGCCGAAGACGTCCGAATCGGAAGTGAACACCACAGCGGAAAATACGACAAAAGAAGAACCGACAACGGCGCCTTCCACAGAGGCTCCCGAGACGACTGCGGCCCCGGAATCCACAGAAGAAGCCAAGACGACGCACACCGTGACGGACCATGCCGGCAATGAAGTCGAAGTCCCGAACACGGTCGAGCGCATTGCTGTCTGCGACGTGTACCCGCTTCCGTCGATCCTCGCGGTCTTCTTCGATTCGGCCGAAAAGATCGTCGGCATGGCGCCCCAGTCCATGAGCGCCGCGAAGAACAGCATCCTGGGCCAGGTCTATCCGGAGATCCTGAACGCGAGCACGGCCTTCACGGACGGAACGGCCGTGAATACGGAAGAGCTGCTGAAACTGGATACCGACGTCGTGTTCTACAATGCCGGGAACAAAGCACTCGGCGAGCAGCTGAAGAACGCCGGCATCTGCGCCGTCGCGATCTCGGCCGGCAAATGGCAGTACGACGCGATCGCGACGCTGAACGGCTGGATCGAGACGTTCGACCAGATCATTCCGCAGAACGACAAGAAAGAAAAGGTTGAAGCATACGCGAAAAGTGTGTATGATGAAGTCGGCAGACGGGTCTCGGCCCTGAAGGACGAAGAGAAGGAGAAGGTCCTGTTCCTGTTCCAGTATACCGACACGAACATGCAGCTGAACGGGAACCCGTCGTTCGGCACCTGGTGGTCGGAAGCGATCGGCGCGAACAACGTCGTGAGCGAGGCAACGCCGAAGAATTCCATGGAAGCCGACATCATGACGGTCTATGACCTGGATCCTTCCGTGATCTTCATCACGAATTTCACGACGGCGAAGCCGGACGATCTGTATGAGAACAGGATCGGCACCGACAACTGGAAGCCGGTCGACGCGGTCAAGAACAAGCGCGTCTACAAAATGCCGCTCGGCATGTACCGCAGCTACACGGCCGGCGTCGACGCGCCGATCGCGCTGTGGTGGCTCGCGAAAGCCTGCTATCCGGCGCTGTTCGAGGACATCGACATCACGGAGAAGACCGTCGGCTACTACCGCGACGTTTTCGGCATCACGCTGACGGCGGAGCAGGCGAACGCGATCTTCGATCCGGACCCGAATGCCGGCATCATGAAATAAAGGAGCTTCGGCAAGATGAAAAAGGAAGAGTTCTACCGTCTGAGTTCGGACGGCGTCACACAGCTTCACGGCTTTACGTGGAGCCCGGAAGGCGAGGTCCGGGCGGTCCTGCAGCTCGTCCACGGCATGGTCGAGTACATTGACCGGTACGACGCTTTTGCGGCGTATCTCGCGGACCGCGGCATCGCCTGCATCGGCCACGACCATCTCGGCCACGGCAAGTCCGTGACGGACGAGACGAAGCTGGGCCATTTCGCCGACAACGACGGCGATAAATACGTCATCGAAGACATGCACCGGATCACGGAGGACGCGAAGGAGCGGTTCCCCGGGAAGAAGGTCTTCGTGCTCGGCCACAGCATGGGCTCTTTCCTTCTGCGGAAATACATCACCCTGTATTCCGGGGAGATCGACGGCGCGATCGTCATGGGCACCGGCTACATCCCGGCGGTCCTGGCCGGCACCGGCAAGACGCTTTCCGGCCTGACGAAGGCGCTGAAGGGCGCCTACCACAGGAGCAAGCTGCTGACGGGCCTTGCGCTCGGCAGCAACAACAAGCCCTTCGAGCCCGCGCGCACGCCGAACGACTGGCTGTCCAGGAACGAAGAGAACGTCGACCGGTACAATGCGGACCCGCTCTGCGGCTACATGTTCACGGCGGCCTCCTACGTCTCGTTCTTCACGGTCATCGAATCGCTGGCGCGCAAGGAAGGCTTCGACAGGATCCGCAAGGACCTGCCGGTGCTGATCACGTCGGGCGAGAACGATCCGGTCGGCGGCAAGGCGGCCTGCCCGCAGGTGCTGCAGGAGTTCGAAGCGCTCGGCATGACCGACGTGACGATGAAACTCTATCCGGAAGACCGCCACGAGATCCTGAACGAGGTCGACCGCGACGAGGTCTACGAAAACATTGAAAAATGGCTGGAAAGCAAACTGTAATGAAGAACCGGAATGAAATCAAGCCGGACGTGCTCGGAAGAGACGCCTCCGGACTGAAGGAGAAGAAACTCTGGCTCCTCGACATGGACGGAACGATCTATCTCGGGGAGCAGATCTTTCCCGAAACTCTCGGATTCTTGGCGAAG
>JAGDBR010000312.1 GCA_017958935.1 Lachnospiraceae bacterium
CAGGGCGTCGAGGCCTTCTATTCGACGTTCTCGCCGCGTATGCAGCGCGAGATGCTCGGCTTTGCGGACCAGTTCGACCTGTTCGTGACGGCGGGCAGCGATTACCACGGCGCGAACAAGCTCGTCGTGCTCGGCGACACAGGCCTTGCGGATGCATCGGAAGTACCGGAGCGGCTCGAGCAGTTCTGCGCGGCCGTGAGAAGCACCGCGGGCTTTACAGAGGGCAGGAGCGATGAGTGAGCGTAAACCGAAGGTGTGGAGCATTGCCGTGCTGACGGCCGTCACCGTGGCGGCCGGGCTCGTCCTGGTGCTCACGAAGACGGATGCGCTGTACAGCTTCCTGTTGGCGGACGTCTATTTCCTCGCCGTCATCGTCCTGCTCGTGCGCGCTTTCTTTAAACAGCTCCGGTACAACATCTACTCGTACACTACGATCATCTATTCGGGATTCGCCCTGTTGTTCGTCTTCGTGCTGGTGGCGTGCGTGTTCCGGACGGTGCAGGCCGCGCGGAACCCCGGCGTGTATCAGCCGGAACAGACGGCTTTCATCCTGCTGGGGATCCCGCAGGGCTTCATGCTGATCACGTCGCCGTTCGTGCTGATTTTCGCAGCGGCGCTCTGCGTCTCGAATATTTCGCTGATCCGCCATGAAGGGAAGCGGCTCGTGAACGTGCTGGGCATCCTGCTGTCGCTCCTTCTGGTCGGCGGGGAAGTCCTGATGTTCGCGCTCGACTACTATGTTTCCGGGAGCGAAGCGGAGGTCATGCGCCACGACCTGATCGTGAATTCGATGGCCGCGGCCTACCTGTACTTCGAATGCATGCTGATCGGCACGGGCATTGCCAATGCGATCGCGGTCAGGCGGGAACCGCCCCTCGACCGCGACGCCGTCGTGATCCTCGGCTGCGGCATCCGGAAGGATGGGACGCCGTCGCCGCTTCTGCGCGGCCGGATCGACCGGGCGCTGACATTCCGTGCGAAACAGCTGCAGAAGACCGGGAAGGACCTGATCTTCGTCACGTCCGGCGGACAGGGCCCAAACGAAGTGCGCAGCGAAAGCGCGGCGATGAAGGACTATCTGCTCGAAAAGGGCATCCCGGAAGAGCGGATCATCGAAGAGGACCGCTCGACGAGCACGTTTGAGAACATGAAGTTCTCGAAGGAGAAGCTGGACAAAGCCTGCCCGGGCGGGAAGTTCGCGTTCTCGACGACGAACTACCACGTGTTCCGGAGCGGCATCTTTTCCTACCGCACGAAGCTGAAGGCCGACGGCATGGGCATCAAGACCCGCTGGTATTTCTGGCCGAACGCCTCGGTCCGGGAATTCATCGGTCTGCTGACCGAGCACAGGGGCAAACAGGGACTGATCCTCGGCGGCATGATCGTGCTCCAGATCGTTCTGACGCTCCTTTCATACAGGTAAAACGGCCGGCCTGCCCGGAAGCGTTCCGGCGGGCAGCGGGGGACGGATATGGATTTCAGAAGAGAAGTGACGATGGACCCCTCCGGGTTCGTGGTGCTGTCGGATTTCGTGCCGCAGATCGTGCAGGAGATCCGCTACCATTCGACCTACAATTTCATCGGCGACCGGATCGACGGCTATGAGGAGCCCTGTGCGCTTCTGACGGCGGAAGCCGCGCGTGCGCTGAAGGGCGTCGCGAACGAGCTGATCGTCCAGGGCTACCGGCTGAAGGTCTTCGACGCGTACCGTCCGGCCTGCGCCGTGCGCCATTTCGTGCTGTGGGGCATCGAGGACCTGGACCTGAGGATGAAGCCGTTCTTCTATCCGGACCTGGAAA
>JAGDBR010000313.1 GCA_017958935.1 Lachnospiraceae bacterium
ATCATGATTTATTCCTTCGCGTATTTTTCAAACCAGTTCGTGATCTCGGTGAGACGACGGATGCGATGCTTCGGCTTGCCGGAGCGGGACAGCTCGTGGTTTTCGCCGTGGAACACGCAGATGCGCGCGGGAATGCCGCGATCGACCAAAGCGGCATACATCTGTAAGCCCTGATCGAGCGGACAGCGGTAGTCCTCGTCCGAATGGATGAACAGCGTCGGCGTCTTCACGTTCTTCGCGTATTTCAGCGGCGACTGCTCCCACAGTTTCTCGGGCGACTCGAACGGATCTCCGGCGGTCTGGTCCGCCGCGAAATGCGGGCCGATGTCCGAAACGCCGTAGAAGCTCAGCCAGTTCGAGATCGACCGCTGCGACGCCGTGCAGCAGAACCGGTCCGTATGGCCGATGATCCAGTTCGTCATGAAGCCGCCGTAGCTGCCGCCGGTCTCGCAGACGCGCTTTTCGTCGATCTGCGGATAGGCCTTGAGCACCGCGTCGGTGAAATCCACGATGTTCCGGAAATCCGTCTGTCCGTATTCGCCGCGGATGTCCATGAACGCGCTGTCGCGCCCGTCGCTGCCCTTCGGGTTGCAGAAGAACACGAAGTAGCCCTGATTCGCCCAGAACTGCATCTCGTGATAGAAGACCGGCCCGTAGACCGTCTTCGGTCCGCCGTGGATGTCCAGGACCGCGGGATACTTCTTTCCGGGATCGAAATCCTTCGGCTTCAGCACCCAGCCGCCGATGATGTAGCCTTCGCTCTGCGTCTCGAGATATTCGGGCTGTGCGACGTAGACGTCCTGCAGTGCGGCGTCATTGAAATGAGACAGCTGCGTCACGTTTCCGTTCTCGAAAGCGTACAGTTCCTGCAGCTTCATGTCGTAAAGCGCGATCAGCAGGACCGTGTCGTGCGTTTCCGAGAGCGCGAATTCGTCGATGCTTCCGGGCTTTAAGAGTACCGGTGCCGAATCGCCGTCGGGCCCCAGGCGGTACAGGACCGCGTCGCCTTCCCGCGTCGTCACATGCCAGAGTGCGTCGCCCTTCGTCCGGGCTCCCCGTCCGCCGCCGTAGCGGCAGTCGGAGCCGACGCTTCCGTACATGCTGTATTCTTCCTTCCGGATCAGCGTCAGCGCACCGGTCTTCGGATCCAGCAGATACACCCAGGCGTTCTCATTCAGGCCGTGCCGGCTGCCGTCTGTCGCGGCAAGGTACACGGCGCCGTCGGCGACTTCGAGCATGCCTCGCTCGAGTGTCTCCTGCACCGTGACGGTCCTTTTCTGTCCGGTCTTCCAGTCCGCGGCATCGATCCTGAAGCCGACGCGCGAACGGCGCACCGCGTAATCTTCGACGGTATAGAGGACCTCGTCCCCGAGGATCTCTGCCTGTGAGACGTTCTCCGTCGGGCCGCTGATGCGCTCAACGTCCGCCTTTCCGTCCTTCAGCGTCACGAAGAACAGCGCGCTTCTTTTCTTGTTGACGAAGCCGGGGCCGTTGAACCAGAACGGTGATTCATCCAGGACTTCGTAATCCTTGTCGTCCGCGTAGCCCTTCAGGACCTTCTTCTGCTCCTCTTCCGGCAGTTTGTAATAATCGGGGCAGTTGACGTCGATCATGCCGGTCACGGCAAAGTGCGTCTCATCCAGCACCTTGAGCTGCCGCGCCGGGAACGGCAGGGTCATGAACGGCACCGCCTCGCCGCCGCGGATGTCGATCACGTAGTAAGCCGTGAACGGCTCCATGGCTTCGGAGCGCTTCTTTTCCGCCGCCGACCGCACGGCCGGGAAGACCAGCCTATGGCTGTCGAGCCACGTGAAGCCGCTCTCCTTTCCCTGTCCGGTCAGCCGCCGGATCTCTCCGTTCTCATACAGATAAATGCTGCTTTCGTACGCATTCTCGTCCATGTCGGCCTGCGACACGACGAAGGCGGCTGCCTTTCCGCCCGGGGCGTACTCCACGCCCGATAAGAACCGGTAATTCCTGAACTCGTCCAACTGCAATGTTCTCATGCTGTCCCTCCCGCAAGTCTTTTTCCGGCTGTCTCCGGCCGCTTCACTCGTTCCATTCGACCCAAAGCGTCAGGGTCACGTCGCCTTCGCCCAGGATCTCCAGCAGCGCTTCCTTCGTCGTGTCCCCGATCCGGGCGAGCCGCGTGAAGCTCCAGGTGTTGCTGTCATAGTAGACCGTGATCTGGTCGCCTTCATACAGAATGACGTCTCCGGGCACCGTCGTGATCCGCGTATCGTTCCGCGGCAATGACCACGGCAGGCTCCCGACCTTCTCGAAATGTCCGTAATCGTGCGCCTGCACCTCGACGGGGCCCGCGCTCAGCTTTTCAATGAACGCCCGTGCCGAGGAATTGTCCTCCAACACTGCGTAAAGCCGCTTTCCGTTCGCCTCGATGACAAGCACCGGCGTCTCGTGCCGTTCTTCCGTTCTGCTCATTTCCGTGCGCTCCTCCTGTGCGGTCTGCTGCCCGGTCTCCTTGTCCCGCGGCTCCGCACAGGCTGCCGTGAACAGGAGCGTCACGGCCGCGGCCAGCAGGCCTATCCGTTTCATCATGTGCTTCCCCTTTCCGCATTCGCACAGTGAAAAACCGCTGTTTCTTCTCCTTTTTTATGCCATATACACATCATAATGTTGAAAGCGCCGAAAATCAATGATAAAATACTTTGAAAGGCCGGCTTGCCGAATATCCGGCCCGCGGGAGGAATGCTATGACAGAATTGGAAGCTATTTATGAAAGACATTCAGTCCGGAACTATCTGAAGAAACCGATCGAGCCGGAAAAAGCCGAACTGCTGGAGAAGGTGATCGCGTCGTGCAACGCGGACGGGAAGCTGCACCTGCAGTTTTTGGCGGATGCCGGCAAGACCTTCGGGCGCCTGATCAGCCGCGCGATGGGGCTTGGCAGCGCGCCGAGCGTCATTGCCTGCGTCGGTCCGGAAGGACCGGATCTCGAAGAAAAGATCGGATATTTCGGCGAGCGCGTCGTGCTGTTTGCGCAGACGCTCGGGCTGAACACCTGCTGGGCAGGGACCTTCAGCGCGAAGAACGTGCCGTGCGAGATCCGGCCGGGCGAACGCCTTGTCATCGTGATCGCGATCGGCTACGGCGCGGACCAGGGTAGACCGCACCGCTCCAAGACCTATGACCAGGTCGTGACGGGCGACGGCCCGAAGCCCGAGGATTTCGACCTCGGCGTCGAGCTTGCCCTGCTCGCCCCGACGGCGATCAACCAGCAGCGTTTCGAGTTCCGCTTAAGCCCCGACGGGTCCGTAGACATCCTGGACCGGAAGGGACCGTTCAGCAGCGTCGATCTCGGCATCGTGAAATACCATTTCGATGCCCGGAAAGCGCGGTAAAGAAACGCAGGAAAGCCGCGGAAGCCGCTGACGCGGACTGCCGCCAGAACCGGCACGGGAGGACGGAACATGGATAAACTGACGCTGGAAAAAGCCAAAGAACTGAACGCAACGATGGTGACGGAGCCGCATCTTCTGCTCCATGCCGCGAACGTGTCCGCCGCCATGGGCGCGATGGCGGATCATTTCGGAGAGGACCGCGAGCACTGGCAGGCGGTCGGGTTCCTGCATGACTTCGATTACGAACGGTATCCGGAGGAACACCTGCAGCACACGGAGGAACCGCTCCGCGCGCTCGGCGTGCCGGAGGAAGACATCCGCGCGATCCTGGCCCACGGGTATTCGATCTGCACGGACACAGAGCCGCTGACGCCCCTGGAGAAAAGCCTCTTCATGGTCGACGAGCTGACCGGCATCGTGCAGGCCGCGGCGCGGATGCGGCCGAACGGCATCACCGACCTCGAAGTCTCGAGCTTCATGAAGAAATGGAAGGATAAAAAGTTCGCGGCGAAATGCAACCGTGAACTGATCCTGCAGGGCTGCGAAATGCTCGGCATGGACATCCGCGAAGCCGCGGAGATCGTGATCCGGGGCATGAAGGAACATGCGGCCGAGCTGCAGCTGACCGGGAACGCCGGCGCCTGAGAGCCGGCGGGCAAAACGCCGTATCACAGGAACCGGCAGACTCGTTCCTGACATCAAAACCGGGCAGACCAAGCCCGGACATCAAAAACGGGGCAGGCATCAAGCCTGCCCCGTACTTTTACGGTGCTTACTCGTAAAGTTTTGCCTTCGCTGCGGCAGTCAGGCCTGCGCGCTGATCGTAGAACAGTTTGGAGCTCG
>JAGDBR010000314.1 GCA_017958935.1 Lachnospiraceae bacterium
GGGAAGCCGGCTCTATGATTTCGGCGAAGCCCTGCGCCTCGGCTGCGGGAACGCACAGGAGGACAGCGCGGAGAGGTCCGGCCTGGAACTGGACGTCCGCAAGGCGGAAGCCTTCGCGGAAGGATATCTCGCGGTGATGAAGGACGTGCTGACGCCCGCGGAGAAGGAGCTTCTTGCCGACGCCTGCCGGCTCATGTGCTACGAGAACGGCATCCGTTTCCTGACGGATCATCTCGAGGGCGATGTGTATTACGGTGCGGCGCGCGAAGGTCAGAACCTGGACCGCGCGCGGACGCAGTTCAGGATGTATGAGCTGTTCACGGCGCAGCGGGACGCGCTGAACGCGGCTTTTCAACAGTACATGCAGGATGCGGCGAAGCCGTGAAGGCTGCGGCGGAAAGGACAGATGATGAGATTCACGACGATCGACGGCATTGACAAACAGGCCTCGCGCCTGACCTACGGGACGCCGAAATGCTCCTACAACGGAGACGACGCGCAGGCGTTCGCGTGCTACGACCTGGCTTACGCCTACGGGTTCCGCGTTTTCGACAACGCGCATTCCTACGGCTGCGGCGAGGAGACGCTCGGCCGCTGGCTTGTTCACAGCGGCAAACGTGACAAAGTGATCCTGCTGGACAAGGGCTGCAACCCGGGCTCGATCTACGCGGTGCCGGAGGACTTTTCGGCGGAGACGATCCGCAGCCAGGTCGCGGAATCCCTGGACAGGCTGCAGACGGACCGCCTCGACATGTACATCCTGCACCGGGACGACCCGTCAAGACCGGTCGATCCGATCGTGGAGGTCCTGAACGAGCTGCATGAAGACGGGAAGATCGGGCTGTTCGGCGGTTCGAACTGGACGCTGGAACGGACGCTGCAGGCGAATGCCTACGCATCTTCGCACGGATTGCAGGGCTTTACGGTCTGCAGTCCGAATTATTCCTACGCGCGGCTCATCCGCGACCCCTGGGGCGGCAGCGTCACGATCTCCGGCAATGCGAACGCGACTTTCCGCGCCTGGCTTTCCGAAAACCGGATGCCGGTCTTCAACTATTCGTCTCTCGGCCGCGGCTTCCTGTCCGGACGCCACAGCCCGGATGGCGGCAGGCCGGTGGAAGAATGCATCCCCGAAGCGCCGATCCTGGAATACTACGCGCCGGAGAACGTCGAGCGCCTCCGCAGGCTGGAGACGCTGGCAGAGAAGAAGGACGCGACGGTCTCGCAGATCGCGATGGCCTGGCTGTTGCAGCAGCCGCTGAACCTGTTCCCGATCACCTCGCCGACGAGCGAGAAGCACATGCGGGAAACGGTCCGCGCGTTCGACATCGAACTGAAAGAAGAGGAGAAGGCGTTCCTGGATGCGCCGCTCCCGGAAGATCCCGCATAAAGGCCTTTACAAAACGGGGAAAATGTGTTATAAAATTAACGAACCTGAATCCGAAGAGGCGCTGCCTGCTGAGGATAAAGGCACGGAATAGGGATATACGGACGTCAGGTCCGTTTCTTGGCGCGTGCTCGGGTGAGCGCGCGCTTTTTGCTGCACCAGGTTTTGCATAAAGGAGAGAAAGCATGGAAACAAGAGTGGCAGTCGTCAGCATCATCGTCGAGAACATGGGTTCGACCGCAGGCATCAACGCGGTCCTTCACGACTACGGAAAATACATCATCGGGCGCATGGGCATCCCGTACAGGGAGCGCGGCATCTCGGTGATCTGCGTCGTCATGGACGCGCCGCAGGACGTGATCTCGGCCCTGAGCGGCAAGGTCGGGAAGCTGATCGGCGTGACGACGAAAACGGCTTATTCGAACATGATCTTCGAGACGGAAACGGTCTGAGAACAGGCGGAATGATGAAAGACGTACGGAAACAAACAGGAAAGCTCGGGATCCCGGCGATCCTCATACTGATCGCGCTGCCGGTGCTGACGGGGCTGGTCTGCCTGTGCATCGGCCGGGTGCGCCTCAGCGTTTCCGAAGTGGCGGCCATGCTGAAGCTTGCGCTGTCGGGACAGGCGGAGGACACGATCCCGTACGCGACCGTCGTGCAGGTGCGGCTGCCGCGCATCCTGACGGCCATGTGCGTCGGCGCGGGGCTGTCCTGCGCGGGCTGCGCCTTCCAGAGCCTGTTCGCGAATCCGCTCGCGACGCCCGACACGGTCGGCGTGGCCAGCGGCGCGTCCTTCGGCGCGGCGCTCGGCATCCTGGCCGGCTTTTCGATGGCCGGCATCCAGGGCATGAGCTTCGTCATGGGCATCCTGGCGGCGGCGCTGACGTTCATGATCGGCCAGCGGGAGGACCGCGCGCTGCATACCGTGATCCTCGCGGGCATCATGATCGGCGCTTTGTTCTCGGCGCTCGTGTCGCTCGTGAAATTCACGGCCGACACGGAATCCACGCTGCCGGCGATCACGTACTTCCTGATGGGGTCGTTCTCGAATTCGAACTACCGGACGCTGCTGTACGGCGCGGTCCCGATCGTCCTGTCCATTGCCGTGATGTTCCTGCTGCGCTGGCGCCTGAACCTGCTCCCGTACGGGGAGGACGAGGTCCGGACGCTCGGCGTGAATATGCGGGCCCTGCGCCTGATCACGGTCGTGCTGGCGACGCTGCTGAGCGCCTCCTGCGTGTCGATGTGCGGCCAGGTCGGCTGGATCGGCCTGCTCGTCCCGCACATGTGCCGGATGATCTTCAGGAACAATCATCTGTCCCTGGTCCCGGCGTCGGCCGGCGTCGGCGCGTGCTTCATGGTGATCGTCGATACGATCGCCCGTTCCGCGACGCCCATGGAGATCCCGGTCTCCGTGCTGACCGCGGTCATCGGCGCGCCGTTCTTCATTTTCCTCATGCGCAGATCGGGAGGGTGGAAGCTGTGAGCACATTGACAATGGATCGTGCTTCCTTCTCGTACGGGAAGCGGTATGACGAAACGCAGGCCGTCTTCAGGGACCTGTCCCTGTCCGTGTCGTCGGGGGAGATCCTGGCGGTCCTCGGACCGAACGGGTCCGGCAAGACGACCCTGCTGAAATGCATGCTGAACCTGCTGAAGCTTCAGGA
>JAGDBR010000028.1 GCA_017958935.1 Lachnospiraceae bacterium
GCGTCGGCGGATGCCGTCGCCGCCTGCATGAAAGACAGCGGGTCTGTCCTGCAGCTGCAGCTTCTGACGCAGTATGAGACCTATGAAGCGTTCGGGAACCGCACGTTCACGTTCACGCATCTGGAACTGCTGCGGAGCCATACCGAGACGGATGAAGAAAAAGGACGCCGGCGCTCCTATGTGCCGCAGGAAAAGCGGACCGAACTGACCCGCGCGCTCCGGGAAGAGCTTGCCGCGCGCTGGAAAGGAAAACTCGGAAAGGTCTACGTCTCTGAGGAACTGAAGAAAACCGCGCTGCCGGTCAGCGAAAGCAGCGCGCAGGGCGGCTTCGGCGTCCTGCCGAAGGGCACCCGCCTGCCGCTTCCGGAAGGCAAGAAGCTGCGCGCCTTTACCTACTGGGAGAAGGTGAACGACATTGACTTAAGCGTCATCGGACTCGACGCACAGAACCGCCAGCATGAATTCTCCTGGCGGACGATGGCAAGCAATCAGTCCGGCGCGATCACGTACTCGGGCGACCAGACGTCCGGCTACAACGGCGGTTCCGAATTCTTCGACATCGACCTGCCGCTGTTCAGGGAAACGCATCCCGAGATCCGCTACATGATCTTCTGCAACAACGTCTACACATCGGGCGTCGGGTTCGACGGCTGCGTGTGCACGGCAGGCTACATGCTGCGCGACACGGAGGACTCCGGAGAGGTCTTCGACCCGAAGACCGTGCTCTCGTCCTATACGATCAACTGCCCCGCCAGCTACGCCTTCCTGTTCGCCCTGGACCTGGAGCGGAATGAATTCGTCTGGCTCAACGCAGCGGTGAACAGCTCGGCGCCGGTCGCCGGCGACACGAACGTCACGGTGCTGAACCGTCTCTTCAAGGCGACCGACATCATGAGCCTGTACGACCTGCTCGTGCTGCAGGCCTCCTCTCTGACGGACGACCCCGCGGAAGCAGACGTCGTCGCGACCGACAAGGAAGTCGAGGCGCGCGAGGACGCGCTCCGGATCCACAGCTACGACATCGACGTCATGCTCCGGCTGATCGAGACGAAGTAAGGACCGGCAGCGGCTGACAAGCCGAAAAAGAAAAGACTCGGCGGAATACCCGCCGGGTCTTTCTTATACCGTCAGCTCGATCCTGTTGTTCTCGAAGCCGATGATGCAGCTTTCGTAATATCCGTCTCCCGTCACGCGCGGACCGCTCACGACCGTGTACCCGTCTTCTTTGAGCCGCGCCGTCAGGGCATCCACCTTTTCCCTGCTTCCGAGCGACAGCGCGATATGCGCATACCCTGTCTGCTCTTCCGCAGCCGCCCGGTCGGAAATGCCGGGCCGGTTCATCAATTCAAGGCGAGGCGTTCCATCTCCGAAACGAAGAAAGTAAGACCGGAACCCGGTCTTTTCATTATGATAGCCTTCATTCGGAACTGCTCCGAAATACCTGACGAAGAAATCCCGGGCTTTCTCCGGGTCGTTCACATACATTGCAATATGGTCGATCATGTTTTTTCCCCCTGATGCGGTCTTACCGGTCCCGCCCGATCGCCAGCACCGCCGTGTAGACGGCCGGAACGCCGGCATTCTGCAGGACCTTCGTACAGGCCGAAAGCGTACTGCCCGTCGTATAGATGTCGTCCACGAGGATCACCGTCCGGTAGCGGCCGGGCTCCCCGCCGACGGAAAACGCGTTCAGCAGGTTCATGAAGCGCTCGACGTCATTGAGCTTCTTCTGCGCTTCCGTCCTGCCGGTCCGCAGAAGATACGTCTCGTCGACCGGGATGTCCAGGACGTCCGACATGCGCCGCGCGATCTCCGCCGCCTGATTGTAGCCGCGCGCCTTCAGGCGCGACCTGTGCACCGGCACCGGGATCAGCGCCTCGGCATTCCACCGTTCGAACATCGGGCGGTACCGCCCGGCGAAGTCCAGGCACGGAAAGTCCAGCAGCTGCGGGTCCTGATGGTACTTGACCTCCGAAAGCATCCGCCGGATGTATTTCGACCCGTACTCGGCGTAGGCAACGCCGCGGATAAAGGGCGGCATCTTTTGCGCACAGCTTCCGCAGAACTCCTTCGTTTCGTCCGCAAGCGGCTTCCCGCACTTATAGCAGGCCGGCTCCTTCACGTATCGGATCTTCTGCCGGCA
>JAGDBR010000029.1 GCA_017958935.1 Lachnospiraceae bacterium
CGCGGTCATGTACATGATCGCCGAGAAGCTCGTGAAAAAGTCCGTATCGGACGGCTATCTCGTCGGCTCGCGCGGTTCGGTCGGCTCGTCGCTCGCCGCGACGATGTCCGGCATCACGGAAGTGAATCCGCTGAAGCCGCATTACGTCTGTCCGAACTGCCATTATTCGGATTTCGACTCCGACGAGGTGAACGCCTACGAAAAGGGCGCCGGCTGCGACATGCCGGACAAAAAATGCCCGGTCTGCGGCACGCTGATGAACAAGGACGGCTTCAACATCCCGTTCGAGACCTTCCTCGGCTTCAACGGCGACAAGGAACCCGACATCGACCTGAACTTCTCGGGCGAATACCAGGCGAAGGCCCATGCCTATACCGAGGTCATTTTCGGAAAGGGTCAGACCTTCCGCGCGGGCACGATCGGCACGGTCGCCGAAAAGACCGCGGTCGGCTTCGCCCTGCATTATTTCGAAGAGCAGGGCATCCAGAAGCGGCACTGCGAGATCCGCCGCATCGCGAAAAACATCGAAGGCGTGCTGCGGACTTCAGGCCAGCATCCGGGCGGCATCGTCGTGCTGCCGATCGGCGAGGACATCAACACGTTCACGCCGATCCAGCATCCGGCGAACGACCAGAACACGAACATCATCACGACGCATTTCGAATATCATTCGATCGACCACAACCTGCTGAAGCTCGACATTCTGGGCCATGACGACCCGACGATGATCCGCATGCTGCAGGACCTGACCGGCATCGATCCGCGGCAGTTCCCGCTGGATTCGCCCGAAGTCATGCAGCTGTTCAAGGACACGTCGTCGCTCGGCGTGACGCCCGAGCAGATCCGCGGCTGCAGGCTCGGCGCGCTCGGCGTGCCGGAGTTCGGCACCGATTTCGCGATGAACATGGTGCTGACGTGTAAGCCGGAGCATCTGTCGGATCTTGTCCGCATCGCAGGCATGGCGCACGGCGAAAATGTCTGGACCGGGAACAACCAGGTGCTGATCACTACCGGCCAGGCGACGATCCAGACCGCGATCTGCTGCCGCGACGACATCATGGAATACCTGATTGGGCAGGGCATGGATCCCGCGGAATCCTTCCAGATCATGGAATCCGTCCGCAGAGGCCGGGGCTTAAAGCCCGACTGGGAGAAGCACATGACCGAGCACGGCGTGCCCGACTGGTACATCTGGTCCTGCAAGAAGATCAAGTACATGGTCCCGAAGGCGCACGCGGCGGCCTACGTCATGATGGCGTGGCGCATCGCCTACTGCAAGGTCTTTTACCCGCTCGAGTATTACTGCGCGTATTTCTCGATCCGCGCAGACGGGTTCAACTACGAGAAAATGGCGCTCGGCAAAGCCCGGCTCGAGCAGGAGATGGACGCTTACGAGGCCCGGCAGGAGCATTCCGCGAAGGAAGAACTCGAATACCGCGACATGCGGATCGCGCAGGAATTCTACGCACGCGGCTACGATTTCACGCCGATCGACGTGATGCAGGCGCAGTCCACGCTGTTCACGATCACGGACGGCAGGCACCTGATGCCTTCGCTGGTCTCGATCGACGGCATGGGCGAGATCGCGGCCGACACGGTCGTCGAAGCGCGGGAGAAGGGGCCGTTCCTGTCCCTGACGGATTTCAGGAACCGTACGAAGGTCTCCCAGCCGCTGATCGATCTCATGTGCAGCCTCGACATTCTCTCGGGTCTGCCGAAGGACGACCAGCTGTCGCTATTTGACGCATTTTCGCTGTGATGATTGAAAAGCGGGGCGTTTTGTGGTAAAATATTACAAATTAGTTACATGAACGGGGCCGTGATGGATCTTTCATTTGTCGTTCCCTGCCACAACGAGCAGGACAACGTAAAAGCTTTATACGACGCGATCCGGGATACCTTTGCGAATGAAGAGATCTCGTACGAAGTCATCATGGTCAATGACGGCTCGAAGGATGAGACCGCGTCCCGCATCCGCGCGCTGTACGAAGAGTACCCGGAGCATCTGACGTTCGTCGATTTTTCGCGGAACTTCGGCAAGGAAGCCGCGATCCTCGCGGGCATGAAGCATACGCGCGGCGACGCCGTCTGCTTCATCGACGCGGATCTGCAGCAGAACCCGAAGGTCGCGCTCGAGATGTACCGGAAACTGAAGGCTTCGCCGGAATACGACTGCGTCGCCGCCTATCAGAAAGACCGGAACGAGGGCAGGGTGCTGCAGTTCTTCAAGAACGCGTTCTACAAGCTGATCAACCGGCTCTGCGAGATCGACTTCGTCTCCGGCGCGTCCGATTTCCGGGTCTGCTCGCGGCGCATGGTCGACGCGATCCTGTCGATGCCGGAGTACCACCGGTTCTCGAAGGGCATCTTCTCCTGGGTGGGTTTCGAGACCTTCTTCATGGAGTATCACGCGGAAGAGCGGCGCTCCGGGACGAGTTCCTGGTCGTTCTTCAAGCTGTTCAAGTATGCGATCGACGGCATCGTCGGCTATACGACGGTCCCGCTCCGGATCGCGACGATGCTCGGCATCCTGCTGTCGTGCATCTCGATCGTCTACATGGTCGTCCTCGTCATCAAGACGCTGATCCTCGGGATCGACGTCCCGGGCTATGCGACGACGCTCGGTTTCGTATTGCTGCTCGGCGGCATCCAGCTGCTGATGCTCGGCATCATCGGCGAGTATCTCGCCAAGGCTTACATCCAGGGCAAGAACCGCCCGGTCTACATCGAAAAAGAAGTATTAGAGGGAAAGAACGTTGGCAGCGAAGGCTAACTCCAAATCGAATACGACCAAGAAAAAGACCGCTTCCCGCAGCGCTTCTTCGAAGAGCACGGCGGCACGCACATCCTCCCGCAGCGGCAGTTCTTCCGCTTCGTCCCGCGCGCGCAGCGCCGAGGCGAAAAGAAGAGAAGCGAACGCCAGAAGGATCAAGGACATTACGATGATCCTCGTCATCGGCGTCTGCGTGCTGATGATCCTGTCGTTCTTCTCGAAGTCCCTGTACTGGCTGAAGGACGGCCTGTACCTGTGCTTCGGCAAGCTGTTGTACGTGATTCCGTTCATGATCCTGATCCTGATGCTCGTGTTGTCCTATGCCGAGATCAACGGGGAACTCGTGAAGCGGCTGATCGCGTCGGTCTTTCTGCTGTTCGCGCTTTCCGGCATCGTGTCGCTCGCGACCGGCAATCCCGACGAAGGCGGCTTCCTGGGCCGGCTGAACTGCAAACTGCTGCTGAAGACCTTCGGCAACATCGGTTCCTATATCATCAACGCGGTGCTGATCCTGATCTGCATCGTATTCTTCATTGATTTCTCCGTCTTCGAGTTCGCGGGAAAACAGTACCGGAAATCCAGCGTGCGCCACGCCGAGAACCGGGAATACAACCGCAGAAAACGCGAAAAAGAGCAGGAGATGCGCGACCGTCACCGCAAGGAGGTCGACGAATTCCGCAGGAAGCAGCGTGA
>JAGDBR010000030.1 GCA_017958935.1 Lachnospiraceae bacterium
CGCGTTCGTGCCGGTGCTGCCCCAGGTCGTGGAACTGCGGTTCGCGGAGCCATTGTCCGAATAGCCGGTACTGTAAGTGTTATATCCGGTGTTGTCGTATCCGGTCGATCCGTAGGTGTTCGGGCTCGCGTCTTCGTACGGAGACCCGTCCGCCGGCTGAAGGCTTCCGGTCGCGATCATGATGATGTCGATGATGTCGAGGATGCCGAACACGCCGCCGGTCAGCAGCTTCAGGATGCCCATCCCGATGTAGCCCAGATAAAACCGGTCCACGCCGAATCCCCCCAGAAAGATCGATAAAAGCAGTGCCGTAAACTTGTTTTTCATAAATCTGTGACTCCTTTCAAAGCGGAAGAGCCCGCCGTATTCATCTTATCCCTTTCCCGGGGCAATGGCAAGAAGCTCTTGTCTTCGCTTCTTACTGTATCTCCTTCACGACGCTATCCGCGGCCAGGATATAAAGCAGGCTCTTCGCCCGCGTCATGCCCACGTACAGCAGGTCGCGCATCGAATCGCGTGTCGTGTCCACAACGTTCGTCAGGATGACGACCGGACTCTCAAGGCCTTTGAAGGCCTGAATCGTACCGCAGAACAGTTTTCCTTCCCGGTCCTCGGGATCCGTAGAGATCGGAAGGTCCGGGATGTGCCCGGCCGCCGAATTCTCGACCTTGAACGGAGAAAGGATCACGATCTGATCGTATTGTACACCCTCTTCCGTCAGTTCCTGCAGGACTTTCCTCAGCGTGTCATTCTGGTCCTGCATGTTTTTGAACGAACGGATCTTGACTTCGGCTCCGCGCTCATCGCGTGCCTTGTACTGGGTCTCCATGTCAAAAACAGCGTCGATCTTTTCGATGATCGCGGCCGAATTCCGGCAGTTCTCCTTCAGGACGCTCTGCGTGTAGAATGCATTGTACTTCTTCAGCAGTTTCTTCACGTCCGCTTCCGTCACATCTGTCCGGAACAGGTTCTGCCGCTCTGCGTCCATGAAGAAATACCAGCTGCCGTTCTGAAGCCCGCCCTCCAGGATCAGGTCCATGGCCGCAAGGTATTCCTCCGTCATCAGATCCTGCGCCTCATCCAGGATCAGCACGTCGAACGCCGGAAGCTCCAGCTCCAGGAATGCGTCCATGAAGAGCTTCGGAAGCTCCGTCAAAAAGTAGGTCCGCTTCTCGTCCGGATCTTCGATCTCACCGGGCGACAGGCCTGCCTTTTTCACCACCTCTTCCATGTACATCGTGAAGCTTCCGCTCTCCACCGTCGGACGGCCGGCTACGCTGTTCTTCAGGTGATTCCCCAAAAACCGGTTATAGCAGAAGAATCCGATATGCAGACCCTCTTCCGACTTGTCCTGCGCAAAGTCCGTCGCGATCAACGTCTTCCCTGTGCCGGCCTCACCGACCACCAGGCACCGGTCGTTCCCGGAAATGGTCTCGAATGCCGCCTTCTGCTGCTCCGTGAGTTCATAGACCTGCTGCTCGACCGTATGGATCAGCGACTTCAGCGAGACCTTGCCCGTAAAGTTCGGCCGGATCCACCGGATCAGTTCCGAACACTGCGCCGCCGTCGGCATGTGCAGCATCCGCGGCTTGTTCTTCTTCCAATGCGCCGCGAGCTTCAGCACATACTTTTTCAGATCCTCCGGCGTCAGGCAGTCGTCGTAATCGGCCACCTGCTCGTCCGCGATCTCCAGCGACGTGATCACCCCGTGATACGTCGTATCGGGGAACATGACGCCGAAGCCGAACAGTGTGCGCTGCAGCTCGACCGGCGCCCCGCGCCTTTTCAGATGCGAAATGACCGACTGCATCGCATTGTTCGCTTCGTCGATCGGGTCGGGATCCAGGTCGTGGGTCACGTTGTTGCGGTCGATCGAATACCATCCGTCGTCATCACAGGAGACCTCGCCTCCCTTGACCTCCAGAAGCAGCACCGGCTGTCCCGGGATGAAGACCATGAAGTCGGTCTCCCCCTGCATCTGGGTTTCATGATTCGCGATATTGACCGAATGAAGGATCGTCCAGTTCTCGGTATCGGGCATCTTTTTCAGGCGCGGAAACAGTTTCCGTTCCGCGTCGCTCTTCGTGCCTTCGGCAACCTGTGCCGGAATCATTCTGGCCATCGGGCACCTCCTTCGTCAGAGAAAGCCGCCTCACTCGTTCTCCGCGTTCCTCTCGCGGTTCAGCCGGATCCAGTTGATCAGGCCGATCACGGCCATGATCAGATAAATGCTGCGTTTCGTCAGATAAACTGCGTCAAAGTGTGCAATGTACATGCCGACCGACACGACGTCGGTCACGATCCACCAGGCGTACTGTTCGCGGAAGCGGAACAGTTCGAGGATCGTCGCGACGATCCCGATGCTCAGCGTGAACGCGTCGAACCAGGCGACCTCCCCGCCCAGCCGGACGAGGACCGCATGGTAGCCGACCGCGGCGCCGACGATCACGACGGCGCAGAGCACGTTCTGCCACCATGTCAGCTTCCGCGCCATGGTTTTCTGCGTCAGCTCACGGTCGCGGTGCTTCGCCCAGTAATACCAGGAGATGAAATTCATCGGGATGTAGAACAGGATCTCCAGCGCCGCGGTGCCCCAGATGTGCCAGTACACCAGGTAAATCGCGTAAACGACCGTATTGACCGTCGCGAACAGGAAGTTGCTGATGTTCGCCTTCGCTGTAAAGAAAATGCAGATCACGCCGCAGACCGCGCTGATGAAATTGACGACGGTCAGCCACGCCGGGTTGCCGTCCGCCGAGCCCTTGGTGAACCCGAGCACCATCGCGCGCGCGGCGATGAAGATCATGACCGCGCCCATCAGGTACTCGTACCACTTCAGCTCCTGAAAGCTCTTCTTCAGATTTTCCGCTCTCATACCAATACTGCCTGTATGCTTCCCCTTGTCACAGACTGCCCGGCCTGCGCCTCGTCATACCATCCACGTCCGGCGTTCTTCTTCGCTCTCCATCCGCCGGAGCTCCGTCCCGCTGATCGGATAACGGACCCTTTTCACATCCACCAACCGGTGCACGGCTTCCGGATAGGCCCGGTTGAAATACGTCCCGTAGCTCTCCTCGCTGCTGTAGACGGCATCCAGTTGACCGCCCACGAGCGCCCGCACGAGCGGCGTCTCCGCGTCCCAGTCATCGGTGCCGTCCGGGTTCCGCAGGTCTGACGTGTCGATCAGCGCCGGGATCACCTCGGCCATGCTGCCGCAGTCTTCGCAGATCCGCTTCATCTGCGCTGTCCGCTCCTCTACCGAGAGCCAGAGTTCCGGCGTCTCCTTGCGGATCTGCTCCTCATCGACGCCGCCGTGGAACAGGATCACATACACCTTTTCGCACTCGCGCACCGCCGTCTCCACACAGTATCGGTGGCCCTTATGGAACGGCAGGAACTTCCCGCCGTACATGCCGACCTTATACTTCTTCGGTCCGGGCCCGCCGAGGCGGATCTCTTCGCCG
>JAGDBR010000315.1 GCA_017958935.1 Lachnospiraceae bacterium
ATGTTCATGTCGAACGTCTTAAACGCGAAGGTCCAGATACGGAAGTCTGCCTTGAACAGAAGATCCATCAGGAACAGCACGCCGTATGCGATCGCCACGGTCAGGACCGCGGAGCAAAGGCCCGCGATGATCGTCAGCGGATTGCAGCGGATGCCGTAAGCCTTCGGGCCAACGCCGTCGCCTGCCTTCAGGAAGGTGTAGACGCAAGCCGTGATGGTCAGGCTGATCAGCGCGCAGCCGATCGTCCAGAAAGCGATCGAGTTCAGGCCCGGTGCCGTGAAGTAAGCGTAGTCGCCGTACATCGCGCCGCCCTTCCACAGAAGCAGCGCAAGCAGGCCGCCCCCAAGGATCGTTACGACGCCGCCGATGACGCCCTTCAGATTCTTCTTGACGATGTTCAGGATGACGCCGACAAGACCGACTGCCGCCGCGCCGCAGCCGGCGTAGAGCAGGATCTTCTGTCCGAGCGACTCTGCGGAGCCGTCCATGAGCGGTGTGAAGACAAGGCCCGGGATGATGATCGCAGCCAGGATGATGACGGCAACGGCGATGCGCTTTCCGGCGCCCATTGCCGGCATCGCTTCGATCTCACCGGTATTCGCTTTGTTGAAGAACGGAAGCGCCGTGATCAGGCCCGCAAGGCCGAGGATCAGGAGCACGAAGCCGACGAGCGCGACGCACTCGGACAGCTCCTTGAACTGCCACATCTGATTCGACGGGGCAATGTTCTTCAGCATCGAAGAATAATCCTTGAACGCGGTCTGATAGAACTCGACGGCGTATCCGGTGGTCAGCTTCGAGAAGTGGTTCCACGGATGGGTCTGCGGCGGCTGATAGATGATGCGGCTGCCGCCGTCCGAAGTCGCGTACCAGGTGTTGGCCTGTGCCGGGGACGTCTGCTGCAGGAAGGTCATGCCGTCCGGCGTGGAGACGTAGTCTTTGTGACGGACCGTGCCGCCCTGGACGGTCGGATCGTTGAAGAAGAACTCGTCATACTGCGCGCAGACCTTGCCCATAATGCGGCCGCCGCCTAAAGCGTCCGCCGTGGCGGCATCGATGCCCACAAGGCCGGTGTACATGAAGTCGGAGCCTTCTGTCAGGCCCTCATAGATCTTGAGGACGCCGCTAACTGCTGCCTGGCCTTCATCCATCGCCATCGCCATCGTGCTGGAGAAACCGCCCATCGAGTGGCCGGTCACGCCGATGATGCCGTTGCCGTTCGCATCCTTCAGGACATAGGGCTGCTCGTACATGTACTGCACGGCGTCGTTCATGGAGTTCAGCCAGAACGGAAGCCAGATGCCGAAGAAGCTGGTGTCGGTGTAGACCTCATGTTTCAGCTTTGAATGACCGTGATCATACTGGTCCAGTGCGAGCACGACGAAGCCGCGCCGCGACAGTTCGATCGCGTTGGCGTCCTGCATTTCCGCTGAATTCAGGTAGCCGTGCGTCACGATGATCGTCGGTTTCGGGTTTTCTGCCGATGCATCTTTCGGCATGTACAGAAGACCGCTGAGGTCGCCGTTCGCTCCCTCGAAGCGGATCCTGCTGACCTTCGTCGCACCTGCGCCGGAGTTGAAGACGCCGGCGAGCGCGCTGCCGAGGATGATCAGGACAAGTCCGACACAAAGAAGAATCCTGGTGCCTTTGGTAACTTTCATGTTTTTCCTCCTTTTGCGTGTTTGCGGTAAACACTTGCCGTTCCGAAACGGCCTATGCTGATTTCGATTATAATATCTGATTTCCCGAAGTGCAAGCCTATTTTTATGCAGGTTATATACAGATCGGATCGTGCACAGAAACGGCGCGCTTCTTGAAATGCGGCAGGAAATATGGTACATTGAATACAGTATTTGCAAACAGTGTGCAACGGAAAGGACGGGACCCGGCATGAACATTTTAGTGATAGACGCACAGGGCGGCGGCATCGGCCGGCAGCTGGTCGGCGAGATCCGGAAGGATTATCCGGACGCCTACATTCTGGCGGTCGGAACGAACAGCGCCGCGACAATGGCGATGCTGAAGGCAGGCGCGACCGAAGGCGCGACGGGCGAGAATCCGGTCGTCGTGGGCTGCAGGACCGCGGACATCATCGTGGGGCCGGTGGGCATCGTGATCGCGGATTCTCTGCTCGGCGAGATCACCGAGAAGATGGCCGTGGCGGTCGCGAAGAGCCCCGCCGTCAAGATCCTGCTGCCGTTCAACCAGTGCAGCAACATCATCGCGGGCGTTCCGGACCTGAACGTGACGATGCTGATCAGGAAGGCGCTCGAGGAGATCGCGAAGGCCGTGGAAAACCTGAAATAAGGAAGAAGAAGCGGAAGAGACCGGACGGTCGGGAGGAAATCGTGAAGACTTTATATTTGGACTGCGGAATGGGCGCGGCGGGCGACATGCTGACGGCTGCCCTGCTGGAACTGATGCCTGACCGGGAAGCGGCTGTCGGAAAGCTCAATGCGATCGGCATCCCGGACGTGTGCTACACGGCGGAACCGTCCGTGAAGTGCGGGATCCTCGGGACGCACATGCGGGTCGCGATCGCCGGCGCCGAGGAGGTGCCCGGCGACGACGGGCATGAGCATGATCATGAACATGACCCTGACCATGACCATGAACACGAGCATGATCATCACCACGATCATGACCATGACCATGATCATCACCATGACCATGACCATCACCACGATCATGACCACGGCCACAGCCATGATCACGTGCATCACGGGATGCACGACATCGGCCACATCATCCGGGACCACCTCGACCTGCCGGAGAACGTGAAGCAGGACATCCTGAACGTGTTCGGCCTGATCGCGGAAGCGGAGAGCCATGTGCACGGTGTGCCGGTCGAGGAGATCCATTTCCACGAGGTCGGCACGATGGATGCCGTGGCGGACGTCGCCGCGGTGTGCGTGCTGATGAACGAACTGAAGCCGGAGGAAGTGCTGGCTTCGCCCGTCCGGGTCGGATACGGCACGGTGAAATGCGCACACGGCGTCCTGCCGGTACCGGCGCCCGCGACGGCCTTCATCCTGCAGGGCGTCCCGGCCTATGCGGGCGAGATCCGCGGCGAGATGTGCACGCCGACAGGCGCGGCGCTCCTGAAATACTTCGTCAGCCGCTTCGTTCCGATGCCCGTCATGCGGACGGATGCGATCGGCTACGGTATGGGCACGAAAGATTTCCCGGCCGCGAACTGCGTCCGCGCGATGCTGGGCGAAACGGAAGGGAAGACCGATACGGTGACGGAACTGGCCTGCAACGTGGACGACATGACGGCCGAGGCGATCGCCTACGCGGCCGAGAAGATCATGGAAGGCGGGGCGCGGGACGTCTTTACGTCGCCGATCGGCATGAAAAAGGGCCGCCCGGGCACGCTGATCCGCGTGCTCTGCACGCCGGCCGACACGGAGAAGATCGCCGGCCTGATCTTTAAGCACACGACGACGATCGGCATCCGGAAGACGGACGTGGAACGCCTCGTCCTGGACCGCCGCGTCGAGACTGTCGACACCCCGTTCGGACCGGTGCGCAAAAAGATCTCCGAGGGCTACGGGACGCGGACGGAGAAGTTTGAGTACGACGACCTGTCGAAGATCGCCGACGCCGAGGGGAAGAGCATCCGGGAGATCCTGGACGGGCTTCGTCCCCGGACGGACAGGTAAGGGAGCGCGATGAGATTCATATCCTGGAATGTGAACGGCCTGCGGGCCGTGATGGGGAAAAACTTCATGGAGGCGTTCACGGCGCTG
>JAGDBR010000316.1 GCA_017958935.1 Lachnospiraceae bacterium
AGAAGCATCAGCCTGCGATCCGCTTCGAAAAAGCGGAGCACCTGAAGGACAGCGACCGGGGCGGCTTCGGCTCGACCGGCGTGAAATAACAGCATATATGAAAAGAAAAAGGCTGCCCGCGGGCAGCCTTTTTGTTGTATTTGATTAAGGCCCTTCGTCAGAGCACGACGCCGTTCTGTTCCAGCAGTGCCTGCGCGCTCTCGACGGAATCGACACCGGTCGGGTTCTTGATCGGCGAGAACTCGTGCCAGCGCTCGACTTCGAAGGGCAGGCAGGAATCCATCAGATGGATCATGTCGAGGATCAGCAGTTCGAACTTGTAGCCGTTCGGGACGGACGGTTTCACGAAGTTCCCTTCCGCATCGATGTGCGGGATCTTCTTCTCGGCGAAATGGACCATCAGGTGTTTGTCCGCGATCTCTTCGAGTTTGTCGAGGCGGAACATGTAGTTCAGGATGACGCCGTAAGCGTAGAGCAGGCGGCCGTTTTCGTCGCGCAGATGGATCATGTCGTCGGTCATCTCGTAGTATTCGACGATCGAAGGCTTCCCGTCTTCCAGGCAGAGGACGCCGACGCGCTCGTTCGGGTCGGCCTTCACGACGACCTTGCCGCCGCAGTCGCGGCCGGAGTCGATGACCGCGCCGACCCAGACAGGGTCGTTGATGCGCTGGCAGACGTTATCCACGGCGAACGCCGTCACGTACTCGACGCCGCGCGCCTTCATGTCGTCCAGCAGACCCGCTTTCTTCAGCGACGTGAACCAGCCGCCGTTCCCGTTCGGGGACATCGCGACCTTGCCGGGGGCTTCCATCAGGACCTTGCCGTCGAATCCGACGCAGGGCGCCATGTCCTGGATGAAGAATTTCACATAAGACGGATCGTAGCCGAAATAGTTCTTCTCTTCGAAGAAATTCACGGTATCCTCGTGATTGATGACGGACGTCATGACGTAGAGCGGGATCCAGGCCCCGGCTTCGCGGACGACGTCCAGCATGTTGTTGATCAGGCATTCGAAGATGTACAGCTCACGTGTCTTGCCGACGTTGAACATGCCCTTCGGCTTGTCGAAGCCGAGCCGCGTGCCCTGACCGCCGGCAAGCAGGACGGCCGCGGTCTTCTGCGCGCGCAGCGCCTCCAGGCCGACCGCGCGGTAATGCGCCTCGTTCTGCCGGATCTCTTCGACCGTGAGCGCGGCCAGCGGCGCGAAGACGCCGCGTCTGACGTCGGGATCGGCGCCGGCCTCCAGAAGTTTCAGCAGCGAAAAGTCGATCTGCCCGATCTGGGAGAGCAGATCTGTTTGTTCCGCTTCTCCGAGTTCGCCGTAGTACTTCAGCAGATGTTCCTGATGAAGATCCTCCAGGTATTTCAAAGTCTCTTCGTAATTCATGAAAAGCCTCCTTCTTCGGGATTTTCCGGAGAAAAGTATAGCATTCTTCATTGATAAATTCAATCGTGTGATGTAGAATGTATCTTGAGAATTCAGGATGATCCAAATCGTATTTGGAGGTATGGATATGGCAGCACAGAAAGTGAAGACCATCGGCGTACTGACGTCCGGCGGCGACGCCCCGGGCATGAATGCCTGCATCCGGGCGGTCGTCCGGGCCGGCATCGCGCAGGGCTTTAAGGTCAAAGGCATCGAACGCGGCTACGCGGGACTGCTGAACGAAGAGATCCGCGACATGGACCGCAGGAGCGTTTCCGAGATCATCCAGCGCGGCGGCACGATCCTGTACACCGCAAGAAGCTCCGAGTTCATGACGGTCTCGGGGCAGGAACGCGGCGCGGAAGTCTGCCGGAAGCACGGCATCGACGCGGTCGTCGTCATCGGCGGCGACGGCTCGTTCAAGGGCGCGCTGGCACTGTCGAAGCAGGGCATCCACGTGATCGGCCTGCCCGGCACGATCGACCTGGACATTGCCTGCACCGACTACACGATCGGCTACGACACCGCGATCAACACGGCAATGAGCTCGATCGACAAGATCCGCGACACCTCGTCCTCGCACGAACGCTGCAGCATCGTCGAAGTCATGGGCCGGTCCGCCGGCTACATCGCGATCACCTGCGGCATCGCGACGGGCTCCGAGGAGATCCTGCTGCCCGAGACGTACGACGGCGACGAGCAGGCGCTGATCAACCGTCTGGTGGACGACCGGAAGAAGGGCAAGAAGCATTATCTGGTCATCAACGCGGAAGGCGTCGGCCACTCGACCTCGATGGCGCGGCGCATCGAAGCGGCGACCGGCATGGAGACCCGCGCGACGATCCTCGGATATCTGCAGCGCGGCGGCTCGCCGACCTGCCGCGACCGCTTCACGGCTTCCCTGATGGGCGTGAAGGCCGTCGATCTTCTGGCGGAAGGCAAGTATAACCGCGTCGTGGCCATGAAGGGCGGCGAGATCACGGATTACGACATCGAAGAAGCGCTTGAGATGCAGAAGAGCATCCCGGCGTCCTGGGAGCGGGTCAACAAGATCCTCGACCAGTCATGAGAGTCGATACCGTCAGGATCCGCAAATACCAGCAGCGCGCGTCGAAACGCCGCGAGGACCGGGTGTTCATCGTCGAAGGGATCAAGATGTACCGGGAGCTGCCGGCGGAAATGATCGTGCAGACCGTCCTGTCGGCTTCCTTCAGCAAGGCGCATCCGGAGATCAGAGGCGACGTGATCCCGGACGGCGAATTCGAGAAGATCTCCGACACGAAGACGCCGCAGGGGATCCTTGCGGTGGCCCGTTTCTACGGATATACCGCCGAAGACCTGCTCGCGGCCGAAAACGGCCTGTTCGTCGTGCTCGAGAACCTTCAGGATCCCGGAAACGCCGGCACGATCCTGCGGTCCGCCGAAGCGGCGGGCGCATCGGGCGTGATCTTTTCGTCCGATTCGGTCGATCCGTACAATTCGAAGGTCATCCGTGCGACGATGGGCTCGTTTTTCCGCGTGCCGTTCGCGGTCGCGGACGATCTGCAGGCCGTTCTGGAGGAGATCCGCTCACGCGGCGGCAAAAGCTATGCCGCTCATCTTCAGGGCGCACAGGATTATGACACCGCGGATTACCGGGGACTGACAGCCTTCGTCATCGGCAATGAATCGCAGGGCCTCACCGAGGCCTGCGCGGCGGCCTGCGACGCCCGGATCCGCATTCCGATGCTCGGAAAAGTCGAGTCTCTGAACGCCGCCCAGGCCGCGACGGTCCTCCTGTTCGAGGCAGCTTCGCAGCGCAGAAAGAACGTAACTTGACATAATGTGAACAATGTGTTACACTTTACCGTAACAATTGTGTAACAAATAAGGAGTTACGTTCGTTGTCATGAGTAATAAAATGCAGCGCGCCTGCGTGATAGGCGCGGCTACACTTGCTTTGATCGCCGTTTGCCTGGCCGGGATCTATCTCCGGTACGGCACTGTCCGGCCTTTTTCGCCGGATCCGGCGGTCTCTTCGGACGACCCTGCGGAAATACGGACAACAGATGAACTGACTGCAGAGAGTCCCTCCGGGGAATCTCCCGCGGCCGAAAGCACGGAAGAGCCGACCCAGGTCTCCGAAGAGAGTCTTTCCGAGACGGAAACGGAGCGCGTGACGGAAGAAGAGCCGGAGAGCGAAAGCGAAACGGAAGTCACGACCACGGCCGTCCCGACGGAATCGAAAAGCGAAGAACTGACGGGCATTCAGAAG
>JAGDBR010000317.1 GCA_017958935.1 Lachnospiraceae bacterium
AACTCCTTCACGAAGGAGATCAGCCGGTCCACGTAATTCGTCTTGGCGTACAGGATGCGCACATAGTAATAGACCGGGCGCGCTTCGGTCCGGACGGTCAGCAGCAGCTGGTACTCCCGGCCGGAGACCAGCAGGTCCGAGAACTTCAGCCGCAGGTCCCAGCGGCCGGACTCCGTCCGGTCGGCGGCAAGCTCCCCGCCGTCCATGAACTCTTTTCCGTCCAGCGAGCGGACCTCGTAGGACAGGCTTTTCAGCTCGTTCCGGTACGGCAGCACGGTGAGGCCGAGCGTCTTGTCCGCGTCCAGCGGGACGATGACGTCGCGCATGCTGGAAACGGACATCTGTTCAACATAGCCGTGAAGGGCCGTCTCGTCATTGCCGTTGTAATTCACGTAGACGAGCGGGACCGAGGCCGCCGCCATGCGGCTGTAGTTTTCCTCCGACGCCTTCTTTTTCTCCAGCGCGAAGAACAGCGCCGCTGCGACCGTTACGAGGAACAGCAGCGCGAACAGCAGGTATTTGGTTACGGGTCTCTGCTTTTTCGCTTTCAAGAAGGCTCCTTAGAATGCCGTGAGCTTATGCGGGATGCGTGCCGTCAGGACGGCCGACAGGATGCCGATCAGCGCGCCCGAAACGATGCCCGCGATGAGCAGCCACGGCAGGTAAAAAAAGATCGCGTCCGTCTTCAGGACAAGCATCGCCACGAGGATCTGGGTCAGATTGTGGACGACGCCGCCCGTCACGGAGATCGTGAATATGCGGAATCGCTGCGTCTTTTCCAGCAGCAGCATGACAAGGTACGCCATGACGGCGCCGGAAAAGCCGTAAAGAAAACTGACGAAGGTGCCGAACAGCACCGACAGCAGGATCACGCGCAGGACGGAAATGAAGAAGGCGTCCGCCTTTCCGATCCTGAACAGCGCGAAGACGACCGGGATGTTCGCGAGGCCCATCTTGATGCCGGGGATCGCGAAGGACAGCGGGATCAGCGACTCGACGTACGACAGGATCATGGCCGTCCCGGTCAGCAGTGCGTCGAACGCCAGACGGCTGACGGAAAAGGGCTTTTTCATCGCTTCGCCTCCTCTTCCGATATCACCGTGATCACGAACCGGTTCGGCAGGCACACGACGGTGTCTCCGGCGCGGAAGACTTCGCCCATGTGGACGCAGAGTTTGTCCGGACAGGACGCGTTCACGCAGGAGACCTTCCCGCCCGAAATGCGGACTTCATTGACGCCGCCCGCGGGCGAATAGAAAAACTCCGTCCATTCGAGATCCAGCGGAAGCACCTTCACGGTCTCCCCGTCGGCCTCGATACGCACATATGCGCCGGGCTTCCGGAGGAGCAGCGAGCCGCCGGCGATAAGCCCCGCGCATAGGCAGATGATCCCGATCAGGATCAGGTCGTTCTTATACTTTTTCAGAAAAGTCTTCAGCACGGTAAGTCAGGATCTCCCCCGCTTCTTGCTCATGCAGAGGCATACTCCAAGTACCGGAGACGGTCTTACGTGCAAGCACGCCAACCGTCTCCTGCACTTGTCGTATTTATAAGATGCACTTCATCGGACAGACTTCCTTGCACTTGCCGCAGCCCGTGCACTTGTCATAGTCGATCTGTGCGACGTTGTTCACGACGGCGATCGCGCCCGCCGGGCAGTTGCGCTGGCACATGCCGCAGCCGATGCAGCCGGCCGTGCACTTCTTGCGCGTGACGGCGCCCTTGTCCATGTTCGAGCAGGCGACCTTGACCGGCCACTGCTTCGGGATCACGGAAATGATGTGCTGCGGGCAGGTCTTCGAGCAAAGGCCGCAGCCCACGCAGCGCGCCTCGTTCACGTGTGCCACGCCGTTGATGATGTTGATCGCCTGTTCCGGGCAGACGGCCGCGCAGTCGCCGTAGCCGATGCAGCCGTACTGGCAGGTGCCGTCGCCGCCGTAGAGCAGGCGGACGGCCTTGCAGGAACGGGTGCCTTCGTAGTCGCTCTTCTTCTGCGTCGCGTTGCAGTCGCCCTTGCAGTGGACGAACGCCACCATCGAAGCGGCTTCTTCGAACTCCTGGCCCGTAGCCGCGGCCAGCGCCTCGGCGACCGAATTGCCGCCGGCGACGCACTTGTTGATCTTCGTCTCGGAACCGTCCACGAGGGCGTTCGCGTAGCCGTCGCAGCCCGCGTAGCCGCAGGCGCCGCAGTTCGCGCCCGGCAGGCAGCCGCGGATCACCGGGAACTTCTCATCGACCGGGACCGCCATGAACTTCGCCGCGATGACGAGGAGCAGGGATGCCACAAAGCCGATGCCGGCCAGCACAAGGACAGCAATTAAAATCGGATTCATCTTCTGCCCTCCTTAACCGAACAGTTTGTCCGCGATGCCCGCGAAGCCCATGAACGTCATGGACGTCAGCGCGGCCGCGATCAGGGTGATCGGCAGGCCTTCGAAGCACTTCGGCGGCTTCGCCCGCTCCAGCATCTTGCGGACGCCGCAGAACAGGATCATTGCCAGGCCGAAGCCGACGCCGGCCGAGAAACCGCCGACACAGGACTGCAGCAGGTTGTACTGCTCGTCGATGTTCAGCAGCGTGACCGCCAGGACCGCGCAGTTCGTCGTGATCAGCGGAAGATACACGCCGAGCGCGTTGTAAAGCGGCTTCAGGAACTTTTTCAGCACGATCTCGACGAACTGGACGAGGGCCGCGATGACCAGGATGAAAATGATCGTGGACATGTAGCCGATGTTCAGCGGGACCATGATGTAGGTGTAGATCAGCCAGGTCACGGCCGACGCGATCGTCATGACGAAGATGACGGCGCCGGACATGCCGACGGATGAATCAAAGTTTTTCGAAACGCCGAGGAACGGACAGATCGCCAGGAACTGGACGAGGACGTAGTTCTCGGTAAAGATCAGCGTGAATGCGATCATTAAAAGCTTTGCTGCGCCTGCCATTTACTTTTCCTCCTTTCCGGCGTTCTCCGGGACGAGGTCCGTGATGCGGTTCTCGCAGCCCAGATTGCAGTTCCCGCACTGGCCGTCGCAGCCGATGCGCGGATCGAACTTCTTGCCCTTCTTGCCCATGGCCCAGATCAGCAGCGCCATCGCGAAGCCGAACATCATGAAGCCGCCCGGCGTCTGGGCAACGATGCCGATCTGATAGCCTTCCGGAATGATCCGGAGGCCGTAGAGCGTGCCGCTGCCGACAAGCTCGCGGACGACGGCGATGCCGACGATGACGAGCGTGTAGCCGAGGCCCATGCCGAGGCCGTCGAAGAAGGAGTCGCCGACCGTGTTCTTCGAGGCGAACATTTCAGCACGCCCCAGGACGATGCAGTTGACGACGATCAGCGGCAGGAAGATGCCGAGGGATTTGTAAAGGTCCGGTAGGAATGCCTGCACGAGCATCTGGACGAGCGTCACGAACGTCGCGATGACGACGATGAAGCACGGGATGCGGACCTTGTCCGGGATGACCTTGCGCAGCAGCGAGATGACGACGTTCGAGCAGACCAGCACGAAGGTCATCGCAACGCCCATGCCCAGAGCGCCCGACACGGTGACGGAGATCGCCAGGACCGAGCAGCACCCGAGCAGCAGGATCAGGACCGGATTCTCTTTGAAAATGCCGTTGGTAAAGATCTTCAGTTTCTTGTTCATGTCTTCCGCCCCCTTACCTGATCTTGCCGAAGGCCGCAAGGACCGCGTTGACGCCTGCCTTCACGGCAGTGCTGGAATAGGTCGCGCCGGAGATCGTGTCGATGTTCGCCGCGTTCCCGGTCAGACCCAGGTACTTGTCCAGGTAGGCCGCGTCGCCGGCCTTCGAACCGACGCCCTGCGTTTCCGTCGAAACGTCCGCGCGGATGCCGATGATCTTGCCGTCATTGTCGAGGCCGACCGTGACGACGACCTGGCCGTCGTAGCCCTTGTGCGAGGAAGTCAGGACGTAGCCTAAGCCGCTGTCCTCTTTGTATGCGCCGGTGATGTCGAGCGCTTCCTTGTCGCATTCGATCTCGGTGAAGGACGACGCGCCGGGAAGCACTTCCTTCCGGGTGAGCTCCGCCTGGATGCGCGTGTTCTCTTCGATGATCGGTTCCGTGATCGTGTTCACGTACGAAAGGAGGACCGCCACGACCGCGCAGATCAGGAACAGGACGACGATCGGCTTGAGCAGGTCTTGCCATGTGTTGCTTTTCGCGTTCATGCCTTTTCCTCCTTCTTTTTCTTCTCCGGGACGATCGCGCCGAGCGGCTTCTTCGCCGTCAGGTCATTGATGTACGGCACCAGGAGGTTCGCAAGGATGATCGAGAACGTCACGCCCTCGGCGTAGTTGCCGAACACGCGGATGACCGCGGTCACGAAACCGCAGAAGCAGCCGAAGATCACCTTGCCCCAGTTCGTGATCGGGCTCGTGACGTAGTCCGTCGCCATGAAGATCGCGCCGAGCAGCAGGCCGCCCGCGAAGATCGAGAGCACCGGCTGCGTGCCGCCGAACAGGAACGAGAACAGGCAGCAGGCCGCGATGTAGCACAGCGGGATGATCGGCTTGATCACCTTGCGGATGCCGAGGTAGATGCCGCCGAGGATCAGGGCCAGACCG
>JAGDBR010000318.1 GCA_017958935.1 Lachnospiraceae bacterium
CAGCAGGAACTCCGGCGACAGGTAGAACGTGTCCTGCATGTCGCGCGCCGGATGGTCCGCCGGCGTGTTCAGCGCTGTGTAATTGTAATAATCGTTCTCGATCTCGGTGCCTTCGTAGACCGAGAAGCCCATGCCCGTGAAGATGTCGATCAGCTCGTTCGTGACCTGCGTGATCGGATGCAGGTTGCCCGCCGTGCGCTTCTTCGCCGGCTCCGTCACGTCGATCTGCTCGGAAGCGTACTTCGCCTCGAGCTCCGCTGCCTTCAGGCGCGCGTCGAGCTCGTTGAAGCGGTCGGTGACCCAGTTCTTGAGGTCGTTGACCTGTTTTCCGTACTCTGCCCGGTTCTCGGCCGGGATCTTGCCCATTTCGCGCATCAGGGACCCGACGAGGCCCGTCTTCCCGTCCATGACGCCTTTTCTGTATTCGTAAACGCCCTTGGAGTCGCGGACCGAAGCCAGCCCCTCCAGGATCTGCCGGCGGATGCCCGAAAGCTTCTCCGCCAATTCAGTGAAATCAGCCATGTTTCCTCCCATCCATCTGGAACATCAGCGTCGTGACGTGCCCTTCAAGCCCTTCGGCAGGCGACGTCCCGTCGTCATCGTAATAGTCATATGCCACGTTCACGCCGTACGCGACGGCCCCGAGCCCTTCGGGCGGGACGTCCGTCACATACGGCTTCGTAAAGCCTGAACGCGCATACACGACCGCATGTCCTTTCCGGACGAAGAATACGGTCTCGTCAAGCGCGGCGCGCACATACCGGTCGCCGGCGGGGACTTCCTCCGTTTCGAAGTCCTCGGGGCTCCTCATCCGCACCAGCAGCATGTCTTCCGGCAGGTAAACGTACCGTCCCCCGGCATTCTGCACGTAAACGGGGGCAGCCATCAGGGACTCGCCGATCATGATCTGGTCCTCGATCTCCCGGCAGCGTTCGTCCTCCTCCCAGACGAAGGACAGCGGCTTCGCGTACATGCCGTCCGTCAGCGCCGCCTTCATGAACTCGCTGTAGATGTACGGGAGCAGCATGTAGCGCAGGCGCAGGATGTTCGCGTACGCTTTCCTGAAGCGCTCTCCGAACAGGTAAAGGTCGTGGTTCCGGGCGTGCATCGACACGTGGTTCCTGAAGAGCGGCGAGAAAATGCCGAACTCCAGCCAGCGCAGCATCAGGTCTTCCGTCGTGTCGCTCCCGAAGCCGCCGATGTCGGCGCCCGAATACAGGAAGCCGCACATGTTCGCGTTCGCCATGGACTTCAGATGCTGCAGCAGGTGGCTCCACCACGCGCAGTTGTCGCCGTACCAGATGCCCGCATAGCGGTGCATGCCGATGTAGGACGAGCGCGAGAACAGCAGCATCCGCTTGTCCGGCGCGAAACGCTTCATGCCTTCCGCGGCGCTTTTCGTCATATAGAATCCGTACAGGTTGTGGACGCGCGCGTTCTCGACCGTCTGTCCGCGGAACCTGTGCGTGAAAGTCTCGAAATCCTCGCGCCGGCAGGCAATGCCGAGCACGTCCCGCTTCAGGTCGTTGTAGCTCCGGATGTCGAGGTTCATGTCCCGGTAGGCGGGCAGTTTTTCGAGCACCTCGTTCAGATGATCCTCCGCATAGAACAGCGCCGGCTCGTTCATGTCGTTCCAGATGCCGTCGATGCCCTGCGAGAACAGTTTTTCATACGCGTCGCCGAACCATTGCGAGGCTTCCTCGTTGAGGAAATCCGGCAAAAGCGACCGGCCGGGCCATACGCCGCAGACGAACGGCGAGCCGTCCTTCTTCCGGCAGTAATACCCGCCCTTCATCATCTCGTCGTAGGCGAAATATCCCTCGTCGGCCTTCACGGCCGCGTCGATGATCGGCACGAGATGCACGTGCTGCTCACGCATTTCCCGCACGAACGCCGGGAAGTCGGGGAAAGTGTCCTCCCGCACCGTGAAATCCCGGAAGCCGTCCATGTAGTCGATGTCCATGTAGACCGCGTCGACCGGGATCCCGGCGTTGCGGTATTCGGAAACGACCTTGCGGATGTCGTCTTCGGACCGGTAGCCCCAGCGGCTCTGGCCGAAGCCGAACGCCCACTTCGGCGGAACGTAGCTTCTGCCGGTCAGGCGCCGGAGTTCCTTCGCGATCCCCGGAAGCGTCTCCGCTTCGAAGATGTAGAGCGTGTAATGCGGGTCCGCGAACGTGATATGCAGTTGGTCGTGTTCGGTATAGCCGATGTCCCAGGTCACGTAGGAAGGCGCGTCCAGGAACAGGCCGAAACGCACGCTCCCGTCGATGATCAGGAAGTTGTGCGACGCGTAGAGCGAACGCCTGTCCTCGGTGTGCCGCGTCTCGTCCGTGTTCCGGCTCTCATAGATCCAGCCGCGCTTGTTGATGCCGCGGATCTGCTCTCCCAGGCCGTAGACGACGTCGCTGTCGGCCATCCGGTAGCTTAAGCTGCCGTCCGGGGCCGTCAGAAGATACCGCGGGGGGCCGTCCGTTTCCGGGACGTCCAGGACCGCGGCGCCTGTGTCAAAAGGCTGTCCGAAAGTGTATCTGTAGATCATATCCGTATCAGATCTCGATCTGCATGCCGTCGTAAGCGACAATGAAGCCTTCTTCGGCCATCATCGGCGCGTAGACGTCGTAAGGCGGCGTCCAGTGCGGGCAGAGGTGCGTCAGGTAGAACGGGGTGTCCTGCGTGATGCAGCCCGCTTCAATCAGGTGCTGTCTGAACGCGCGGTTCTTGTAGATCGTCTGGTGTCCTTTGTAATCGGTCTTCCGGAGGCCGAACGTGCCCTCCATGACGACCGCGTCGTATTGATAAGAATCGATGACGGCCTGCCATTCCGGCTCATAGCCGCCCGTATCGAGCGCGTACAGGAGGCGCTTGCCGTCCCGTTCGATGATGTAGCTGTACGCGAAGCCGTCGACCGGCCCGTGGATCGCCTTCACCGGGAAGAAACGCAGGTTCTCCGCCTCGTACCAGCGGCCGCATTCGATGACCTCGAACCGCAGCTGATAGTTGTGCTCCCCGTCCCACCAGGCCGGGTTCTCCGGGATCAGCTTGTCATGCACGAGCTGATTGCCGTAGACCGTCATCAGCGGGAGTCTGATCTGCGCCGGGCCGCCGATGCCGCGCTCGATCTTCTCCTCCACCGTCAGGCCTTCGCCCTCCGGCACGAGGCCGCGCCGCCATTCATAGGGCTCGCGCGTCATGTGATCGCCGTGCGGGTGCGTCGCGAGCACCGTCTTCACGTGCGCCAGGCTGATGCCGAGCCGCGCCGCGACGGTATAGCCGACGTTGTTCAGATCCAGCAGGACGTCGTCGTCGATCATCGAGCCGGTATTCACGCGCAGGTTCCTGCCGCCGTGCGTCCGGGCATAGGTGCAGTTCGGGCATTCGCAGAAGATCGCGGGATAGCTTTCGCCCGCGGACGTTCCGAGAAAAGTGAATCTCATCGCGCACTCCTTCGTCTAAAGGGCATATGAACCCATAATCAGAGTTATTTTACACTCTTCTTCCCGAAAAGTAAACAGAAACACGGCGCCCCGCCCGAACTGGGCGGGACGCCGCAGGATGCCGCGCAGATGCGCCGGGAAGACGCGCCGTCAGGAGATCACTTCGTAGATCGTCCGCACGGCGTTTTCGTAATCCCGGGCGGCGACGCCGATGATCAGGTTCAGATCGCCCGCGCCCTGGTTGATCGTATTGATGACGATGCCGGCCTCCTCGACCGCGTTCAGGATGCGCGTCGTGATTCCGTGCGCGTCGTGCGTGCCTTCGCCGACGACGGCGATCATCGAGAGGTCCTCGAGCACGTCCACCTTGTCGGGGGACAGGATCGCGCGGATGTCGTTCAGGATCGCTTCCCGCGCCGGCAGCAGCACGTCGCTGCGGATCACGACCGAAACGGTGTCGATGCCGGTCAGGCACTGCTCGAACGGGATGCGGTGGGTCCGGAAGACGTCCAGCAGGATCGCCGTGAAGCCCGCGCCGTCCGAGACCATGGCCTTCTCGACCTGGATGACCGACAGGCCCTTCCGCCCGGCGACGCCGGTGACGGCATGGCTGCGGACGTCCGCGTCCGGCACGATCATCGTGCCCGCGTCCTTCATGCGGTTCGTGTTCCGGATGTTGATCGGGATCCCGGCCCTGCGGACCGGCAGCACCGCGTCGGTATGCAGGACGGAGGCGCCCATGTAGGACAGGATGCGCAGCTCCCGGTAAGAGATCACGTCGATGACGCGCGGGTCCCGCACGATCCGCGGGTCCGCCGCGAGCATGCCGGACACGTCGGTCCAGTTCTCGTAAAGGTCCGCCTTCACGGCCGCGGCGATGACCGCGCCCGTCACGTCGGAGCCGCCGCGCGAGAACGTCTGCACCGCGCCGTCCGGCCGAGCGCCGTAAAAGCCCGCGACGACCGCGTTCGGCAGGTCCGAAAGCGCCTTCCGGAGGCTTTCGTCCGTGCCCGCTTCGTCGAACCGCCCGTCCTCCGTGAACCGCACGCAGCCGGCCGGGTCCACGAACGTGAAGTCCAGATACTTCGCGAGGATCTTCGCCATCAGGTATTCGCCGCGGCTCGCCGCGTAGTCGCGCTGCGGCGCCGCCGTCATAACGCTCGCGATCAGCTCGGTCTCTTCTTTTAACGCGAACTCGACGCCGAGGTCCTGGAGGATGCTGTCGAAGCGCTCTTCGACTTCGTTCAGGACGGGCCGGAAGTTCTTCCCGGCCGCGGCAAGCTCGTAGCATTTATACAGCATGTCCGTGATCTTCACGTCCACGGGATAGCGTTTCCCGGGCGCCGAAGCCACGACGTAGCGTCTTTCGGGGTCGGCGTGGATGATGTCCGCGGCCTTCATGATCTGCGAAGCGTCCGCGAGCGAGCTCCCGCCGAATTTACATACGATCGTACCCATTTTTTCTCCGTTTTCCGCGGCTTTTTCCCTTGCCGCGCACTGATGTCCTGTTGCTGTTCTCCAAAGGCGTATACACAGTTATCATAGCATCGGCGCGAAGCCCGTGTCAATATGCCGCGTTGTGCAGTTTATCCTTGCCAATCCGCCCGGATACGGTTAAAATGAAAGCAGAAAACAAACCCGCAAAAGGAGGCTGGATATGGATTATAAAGCGTTGCAGAACGGCAGCGACATCCGCGGCATCGCGCTGGAGGGCGTCGAAGGCCAGCACGTCGACCTGACGCAGGAAGCCGTCGCGGATCTTGCGCGCGGTTTTGTGCTCTGGCTCCGCAAAAAACTGGGCAAAGACGCGCTTTCGGTCGCGCTCGGCAGGGATTCCCGGCTTTCGGGCCCGGCGATCCTTCAGACCGCGGCGAAAGCCATGGCCGATGAAGGCGCCTGCGTCGCGGACTTCGGCCTCGCGTCCACGCCGGCGATGTTCATGTCGACCGTCGGGATCGACCCCGGATACACGGCCGACGGCGCGGTCATGGTCACGGCCTCGCACCTGCCCTTCAACCGGAACGGCCTGAAATTCTTCGTCCGCGAAGGCGGCCTGGAGAGCCGGGACATCAAGGAGATCATTGCGCTCGCGGAAAGTGACGAACATACGGGGCTTCCCGCGGGAAGCATCGCAGAGCGCGCGTTCATGCCGGTCTACAGCCGGTATCTTGCGGACAAGGTCCGGAGCGCGACGCAGGAGGAAAAGCCCCTGCAGGGCCTGAAGATCGTCGTGGACGCCGGGAACGGCGCCGGCGGTTTCTTCGCTTCCGACGTGCTCGTGCCGCTCGGCGCAGACATCGAAGGCTCGCAGTTCCTCGATCCGGACGGCAGCTTTCCGAACCACATCCCGAACCCGGAGAACAAGGACGCCATGGCAAGCATCCGGGAAGCCGTCCTGCGCGCGAAAGCGGACCTCGGCATCATCTTCGATACCGACGTCGACCGTGCCGGCGCCGTGCTCCCGAACGGCGAAGAACTGAACCGGAACAAGCTCATCGCGATGATCGCGGCGATCCTGCTGCGCGACCACCCGGGCGCCGTCATCGTCACGGACTCGGTCACGTCGACCGGCCTCGCGGAATTCATCCGCGCAAAAGGCGGCGTCCATCACCGCTTCAAACGCGGTTACCGGAACGTCATCAACGAATCGATCCGGCTGAACCGCGAAGGCCGCGAATCCGTCCTCGCGGTGGAGACCTCCGGGCACGGCGCGCTGAAGGAGAACTATTTCCTCGACGACGGCGCGTACCTCATGGTCAAGCTGCTGTGCGAAATGGCGCGCGGCCGCAAGGAGGGCTACGCGCTCTCCTCGCTCATCGAGTCGCTGAAGGAGCCCGCGGAGGCCGCGGAATTCCGCATGCCGATCACGGTGCCGGATTTCAAGGCCTACGGCGAGGAAGTGCTGGCACGTCTTGCCGAATACGCGGTCACGAAGCCGGACTGGCAGCCCGCCCCGGACAACTACGAGGGCCTGCGCGTCAACATCGGGACCGGCTGGTTCCTGCTGCGCCTCTCGCTGCATGAGCCGCTGATGCCGCTCAACATCGAGGGCGACCGCCCCGGCGACGTGAAGCGCATCCAGGCGGCGCTCGCGCCCTTCCTCGAGGGCTGCGAAGGTCTGCAGATGACTTTCTGATCTTCGGAACGCTCCCGGCATATAAAAAACAAGGCGTCCGCCGCACGGCGGACGCCTTTCTTTCTGCCTCCGCCGCGAAAGACGAACGCCTTCGGATCAATAAAACGTTATTCCTCGTCGCTCAGCGCTTCGGTGATCGGCACGAGGATCTTCTGCTCGTAGCAGCTGAAGACGTGGTCGGTGAAGGCCTTCTCGGGCGCCTTCGACAGAAGGCTGACGAGCGGCACGAGGATCATGCCCGAGAGCATCGCGAACGCGCCGCAGTTGATCGGGCTCTGCAGGAACGCCGGGAAGGCGCTCTTGAAGAACATGTTGCCGAGCATCAGGCCGGTGCCCCAGACGAAGCTGGCGATGCAGGAAGCCTTCGTCGTGCGCCTCCAGTACAGGCTGTACAGGAACGGCGCGAGGAACGAGCCGGCCAGCGCGCCCCAGGACAGGCCCATGAGCTGCGCGATGAACGTGATGTTCCTCTTGTACTGGATGACCGCGATGACGGCCGAGATCAGGATGAAGACCGCGACGAAGATCCGGATCGTCAGCAGATGCTGATCCGCCGTGTCCTTCTTCATCGGCGCGCCGCGCTTCTTCGACACCATCGGCGCGATGAAGTCCAGCGTCAGCGTGGAGCTCGAGGCCAGCACGAGCGACGAGAGCGTCGACATGGAAGCCGACAGCACGAGGATCAGCGCGATGCCGACGACGATCGGGGACAGGGTCGAGAGCATGGCCGGGATGACCGCGTCGTATCCTTCCTTCACGACGTCGATGCTGAACAGCCGGCCGAAGCCGCCGAGGAAGTAGCAGCCGCCCGCGACGACGAGGGCGAAGACGGTCGATATGACCGTGCCTTTATTGATGTCCTTTTCGGACTTGATCGCGTAGAATTTCTGCACCATCTGCGGCAGGCCCCAGGTGCCGAGCGACGTCAGGATGACGACGCCCGGAAGCCCCGCCGGGTC
>JAGDBR010000319.1 GCA_017958935.1 Lachnospiraceae bacterium
CGTCAACAAGCTGGACCGCGCCTCCCGCGACCCGTTCGAGCTGATGGACGAGATCGAGAACGTCCTCGGCATCCGCACCTGCCCGATCACCTGGCCGATCGGCTCCGGAAAATCCTTCCAGGGCGTCTGCGACCGGACGACGGGCGAGATCACGAAGTTCTTCGCGAAGGATTCCGGCCAGCACGAGCTGGAGACCGAGCGCGTGCCGCTTGAAGAAGCGGAGGGCGTGATCGGAAGCGCGGCCTACGAAAAGCTGCAGGAGGACCTGGAGCTTCTGGACGGCGCCGCGGAAGAATTCGACATCGAGAAGGTCTCGAAGGGCCTGCAGTCGCCGGTCTTCTTCGGCTCCGCGCTGACGAACTTCGGCGTCGAGAATTTCCTGGACCATTTCCTGAAAATGACTTATCCGCCGCTTCCGCGCATGTCGACGAAGGGCGAGATCAAGCCGTTCGACGACGTCTTCTCCGCCTTCGTCTTCAAGATCCAGGCGAACATGAACAAGGCGCACCGCGACCGCATCGCCTTCATGCGCATCGTGTCCGGCAGGTTCGAGGTCGGCATGGAGGTATGGCACGTGCAGGGCGGGCGGAGCATCCGCCTGACGCAGCCGCAGCAGATGATGGCCGAGGAGCGCAAGATCGTCGAGGAAGCCTACGCGGGCGACATCATCGGCATCTTCGACCCGGGCATCTTCAGCATCGGCGACACGATCGAATCGGGGAACGAGCGGTTCCGCTACAGCGGCATCCCGACGTTCGCCCCGGACCATTTCGCACGCGTCCGGCAGCTCGACACGATGAAGCGCAAGCAGTTCACGAAGGGCATTTTCCAGATCGCGCTCGAGGGCGCCGTGCAGATCTTCAAGGAAGTCAATTCCGGCATGGAGGAGATCATCGTCGGCGCGGTCGGCGTCCTGCAGTTCGACGTGCTGAAGTTCCGCCTCCAGTCCGAATACCACGTGGAGATCGGGCTCGAGCAGCTGCCGTACGAGCACATCCGCTGGATCGAGAACCCGCACGAGATCGACGTTACCGCGATCCGGGGCACGTCCGACATGCGTGTCATCACGGACCTGCACGACGATCCGCTGCTGCTGTTCATCAATCCGTGGTCGGTCCGCATGGTTCAGGAGCGGAACCCGCAGCTGAAGCTGTCGGAGTTCGGGAACGTGGAAGAATTCTGACGCGGTAGGCACCCGGGACCGGGACCGCGGACGGAAAGAAGCGGGACCGGACCAGACTGTGCGGGAAACGATGCCGCGGGGCCGAAAAAAAGATAGTGCAAAACACTAGATATTGTGCTATAATATGTCGGGCTTTTGGAAAACTTGTGCCCGCATACAGGAGGATGGATCCGTGAGATGTCCGTTTTGTAACAGTGAAGATACGAAAGTCATCGATTCCAGGCCGGCAGAAGAGCAGAACGCGATCCGCCGCCGCCGGGAATGCGTCAGCTGCAGCAGGCGCTTTACGACCTACGAGCGGCTGGAGACCTTCCCGATGATGGTGATCAAGAAGGACGAGACCCGCGAGCCCTACGACCGCGAGAAGGCGGAGAAGGGCATCGTGCTGGCCTGCCACAAGCGGCCGGTCTCGGCGCAGCAGATCTCCGACATGCTGGACGATCTGGAGGCGCAGCTTTTCAACACCGGCAAGAAGGAAGTCCCCGTCTCGATGATCGGCGAGATCATCATGGACAAGCTCCGCGAGACCGACGCGGTCGCGTACGTGCGTTTCGCTTCCGTTTACCGCGACTTCAAGGACGTCGACACCTTCACGGAAGAGATCACGAAGCTCCTGAAGAAAAAGAAGTGATGTCCGGCGCACTGAGACCGGAACGGACGGCGGAGTCCGTCTTTTCCGTGGACTTTTCGCAGGAATACGCCGCGGGGATCCGCGGCCTGGTCCTGGACATCGACAATACGCTCGTGCCGCAGGACGCGCCCGCGGATGAGCGGGCGGCCGCGTTCGTCGGGCAGCTGAAGTCCATGGGCTTCCGGGTCTGCCTGATCTCGAACAACGGCTTAAAACGGGTCAAAAGCTTCGCGGACGCCGTCGGCGCAAACTTTATCCATAAAGCGCGGAAACCCGCCAAAAAGGGCTTTTTTCGCGCAATGAAGGCCATTTCCACGGGGTCGGAGGACACGCTCTTCATCGGAAACCAGCTGTTCACCGACGTCTGGGGCGCGAAGCGGGCAGGCCTGAAGCACATCCTGGTGCAGCCGCTCGATCCGCGGTCCGACACGCCGTGGGTCCGCGTCAAAAGGTTCCTCGAAAAACCTTTTTTGAGCCGAAGGGCTTGAAAAAGGCGGCCGCATCGTATAAAATATTATTTGCATTTTAGACAGGAGGTTTATTCATGCAGGCAGGTGAAATCAGAAACGGCACTACTTTCGATCTGGAAGGCAACGTCTATCAGGTCATGTGGTTCCAGCACGTGAAGCCGGGCAAGGGCGCCGCGTTCGTCAGCACGAAGTTAAGGAACGTGATCACCGGCGGCGTTGTCGAAAAGACATTCCGGCCTACCGAAAAACTGGATGAAGCGTTCGTTGACCGCAGGGACATGACGTATTCCTATGCGGACGGCGATCTTTACTATTTTATGGACAACGAGACCTACGAACAGGTCCCGATCGGCAAGGACATCGTCGGCGACGCACTGAAGTTCGTCAAGGAAAACGAGGTCTGCAAGGTCTGCTCCTACAAGGGCAGCGTGTTCTCCGTGGAACCGCCGCTCTTCGTTGAGCTGCAGATCATCGACACCGAGCCGGGCTTCAATGGAAACACCGCGACGAACGCGACGAAGCCCGCGATCGTGGAGACCGGTGCGAAGGTCATGATCCCGCTGTTCATCGACAACGGCGAGTACATCCGCATCGACACCCGTACGGAAGAGTACCTTTCGAGGGTGAAATGATCATGTGATCAGCGCGCGGCGCGAAACCGCGCCGCGCATTTTTTGCGTCTGTAGCTCAGTGGATAGAGCACCGGCCTCCGGAGCCGGGTGCGGAGGTTCGATTCCTCTCAGACGCACTTTTGCAC
>JAGDBR010000320.1 GCA_017958935.1 Lachnospiraceae bacterium
GGAAGACGCCGGAAAAGGGCCTTTTTCGGCGCGAGACTACACGGATACAGACGGGCTCGTCACAGACATCCCGGGGATGACTCTCACCGTGCTCTCGGCGGACTGTCCGCTGCTTTTGTTCTACGATCCGGTGAACCGGGCGGTCGGCACCGTGCACTCGGGCTGGCGGGGGACCGTTGCAGGGATGGCGCAGGAGATGGTCCGGCGCATGCATTACGAGTTCAACACGGCGCCGGAGGATCTGCTCGCCGGCATCGCGCCGTCGATCTGCCGGGACTGTTACGAGGTCTCCTCGGACGTCGCGGAACAGTTCGAGGAACGTTACGGCCACTACCGCTTCGACCAGCTCGCGGACCGGAAGGAGAACGGCAAGTTCCAGCTCGACCTCTGGAAAGCCAACGAGTTCAACCTGCTGGAGGCCGGCGTCGACAAGAAGAACATCTTCACGACCGACGTCTGCACGAAGTGCAATCCGGACCTCTTTTATTCGCACCGGGTGATGGGAGAGCAGCGCGGCGCGTTCGCCGCCGTGATCGCCCTGCCGGAACGGCCCTGAACGGAGAACTTCCCATTTGATCATCATATAAAGGAGACACGTCATGAAATACCGCACCTGCAACCCTTATCTGCCGAATTACGAGTACGTCCCGGACGGCGAACCGCACGTCTTCGACGGCCGCCTCTACGTTTTCGGCTCGCATGACCGGTTCAACGGCGAAAAGTTCTGCATGAACGATTACGTGACCTGGTCCTGTCCCGTCGACGATCTGTCCGACTGGCGGTACGAGGGCGTCATCTACAAAAAGACGCAGGACCCCGAGAATCCGGACGGCAAATACGCGATGTGGGCGCCCGACGTCTGCCGGGGGGCCGACGGCCGTTACTATCTGTACTACTGCCTGGCGAATTATCCGAAGGTCGCCGTGGCCGTCGCAGACAAGCCTGCGGGACCGTATGAATTCTACGGCTACGTGCGCGCGAAGGACGGGCGGGCCTGGGGCGCGAGAAAGGAAGGCTATTTCCCGTTCGACCCTGCGGTCCTCGTGGACGACGACGGTTCGATCCATCTGTATGCCGGCCAGGGACCGCTCGACATGGCCGACGCGGTCAACTGCATGCAGCGCGGCACGCGCGACACGGTCTATCACGTGGAGCTCGAGGACGACATGCTGACGATGAAGTTCGAGCCGGATCCGCTGATCCCCGACGTCAAGCGCTCGAAAGGCACGGGCTATGAAGGACACGAGTTCTTCGAGGCCAGTTCGATCCGCAAATTCAACGGCAAATATTATTTCATCTATTCCTCGGTCTTGAGCCATGAGCTTGCTTACGCGGTGTCCGACCGGCCGGACGGCGGCTTTGCATTCAAGGGCACGCTCGTATCGAACGGCGACGTCACGGACGGCTACGCCAACGTGCGTTTCGTCATGCAGGAGCCCGCGACCTTCAGACTGAAGAATTACACCGCGAACACACACGGCAGCGTCGTCTGCGTGTACGGCGCATATTACGTGTTCTATCACCGCCACACGAACTGGCACGGCTACTCGCGCCAGGGCTGCGCCGAGAAGATCACGCTGTATCCGGACGGCAGCTTCAGCCGCGCTTTCATGACCAGTTCCGGAATCGGCGGCCCGTGGGAAGCGAAGGGCACCTTCAAGGCCTATTCAGCCTGCCTGCTGCAGTCCCGCTACGGCGCGATGACGATCCTGAACACGAAGAAAGACCACATTCCGCATCCGGGCTTCACGCAGGAAGGACCCGACCGCGAGGAAGATCCGAACCAGTACGTCGCGAACCTGACGGACGGTGCCCGCTGCGGTTTCAAATGGTTCGATTTCGGAAAAGACGGAGAAGCCGGCCCGGTATCGAAGATCACCGTGAAGATCCGCGGCAATGTGCGCGGCGTCGTGATGGTCCGGAACCTGGAAGAGCGCGGCGACGTCGTCTCGATCATCCCGGTCGATCACAGGGACGTCCGGGAATGGGAATGCTTCAGCGCGGACTTCGTCCCGCAGAAAGGCGTGAAAGCGCTGTATTTCCAGTATTTCGGCACCGGTTCGATGGATTTCGAGGAATTCACGCTGGCATGATCCGGGATTCAGCTGCAGGGGAAATGAGACATGGATAATAAGACGGTCTGGCTGACCGGGGAGCTTCTTTTGCTGGCCCTGGTCTTCGGATTGATCATTGCCTGTTTTCAGAATTATACACCGAAGGCGGCCTCGCCGGAGGACAGCAGAGCGGTCGCAGTGCTTCAGGAGGAGCAGACAGCGGACGCTGCCCGGCAGATGGCGGCCATCGTTTCCGTGCGCGAATCCAGGGTCGAAGAATCCGTCTCGATCGAACAGAGCATCCGGGCGAGCATCGCCGCATCCGTTTCCGTAGAGGAAAGCATCGCGGAGTCCGTCTCGATCGCGGAAAGCATCGCGGAATCCGTCTCCATTGAAGAGAGCATCGCGGAATCCGTTTACATCGCCGAAAGCGAGGCGGAGGAAGCCCGCCGGAAGGAAGAGGCCCGCCGCGCCGAAGAAGCGCGAAGAGCGGAAGAA
>JAGDBR010000321.1 GCA_017958935.1 Lachnospiraceae bacterium
CACGGCTTCTTCGGCCTCGTCCGCGACGGTCTTCACGGCTTCTTCCGTCTCATCGACGGCCGTCTTCACAGTTTCTTCCGCTTCGTCCGCGGCCGCTGCCGCGCGGTCCATCCAGGCCGCCGGCGCCTCGTTCTGCTCGGTCGGCGCGCTGTACGGCGACAGATCCTTCTCTTCTTCCGCCGCGCGCTCTTCGGCTGCCCGGCGCTCCTCTTCGCGGATCTCTTCAAGCTGCTTCGAGTAATCCGGTCCCTGCGCGCCCAGCTGCTCGCGCAGCTCGCGCGCCATCTTCACGTATTTGCCGTTGAAGAACCACAGGTCGATCGAATTGCAGACGTCGATCGCCTTCTCGTACATGCCGTGCTGGGCGTAGAGGCTGGCCAGCTGGAACATCCAGCGGTCGTCCGGCTCTTCCTTCCGGTACGTCTCGAGGATCTCCATCAGGTCCTCGTCCGGCCGCTTCTCCGCCTCGGCGATGCGGTACTGCAGCACGAAGCGCTGCGGATCGCGCGCGCCGATCTTCAGGAAGTCCTCGTAGTACTCCTTCGCTTCCTTCAGTTCGCCCGCCTTCAGCGCGACCGTGCACAGATGAAACGTGATCGCGCGGCTCTTCGGCGCGAATTCCCGGGCATCCAGCAGGATGTCTTCCGCGTCCTCGTACCGTTTCGCTTTTTCATAGGCCTTCGCAATGTTCTGCAGCCTGCGCGGCTGGTCGATCATTGCCAGGTCGAGCTGGTCCAGCACCTCGACCGCTTCTTCGAACTTGCCGTCGGCAATGAGCTCCTCGCCCTCTTCCAGTCTCCGCTGAAACTCAAACTTATTCATGGTTCCACTCCAAGCCTCTTATAATTCCGTACGCCCTTCGAGCGCTCTTAAAAGCGTGACTTCATCCACGTATTCGAGATCGCCGCCGACCGGAACGCCGCTCGCGATCCGGCTGCATCTGATCCCCGTGGGTTTGATCAGTTTGCTGATGTACATTGCGGTCGTTTCGCCCTCGAGGCTGTTGTTCGTCGCAATGATGACTTCCCTGACGTCGCCCTGCAGCCGCGTCATCAGCTCCTTGAGCCGGATGTCGTTCGGCCCGATGCCGAGCATCGGCGAGATCGCGCCGTGCAGCACGTGGTAGACGCCGTCGTATTTGCCGGTCTTTTCGTACGCCGCAAGATCGCGCGTCGTCTCGACGACCATGATCGTCTTGTGGTCGCGGGCCTTGCTCTCGCAGATCGGGCAGAGCTCCCGGTCGGTCAGCGTCCCGCAGCACGCGCAGTAGCGCACGTTTTTGCGGGCCTCGGTCAGCGCCTTCGACAGCCGCTCCACGTTCTCTTCCGGCAGGTTGATGATGTGGAAGGCCAGCCGCTGCGCGGTCTTGTTGCCGATCCCCGGCAGCGTCGACAGCTCTTCGATCAGTTTACTGACCTGACTTCCGTAGTAATCCATCCGTATCCGTTCCTCAGAACAATCCCATGCCGCCCGTGAACTTCGACATGCTCTCCTGCTGCTCCGTGCCGATCTGCTTCAGCACTTCGTTCATCGCCGCCGTGACCAGGTCCTGCAGCATTTCCACGTCGTCGGGATCGACGACCTCGCGGTCGATCAGGATCTCCTTCACCTCGTACTTGCCGGTGACCGTGACCTTGACGGCCCCGCCGCCCGCAGACACCGTGTATTCCTTGTTCTCCAGCTCTTCCTGCTTTTGCTGCATCTGCTGCTGCATCCGCTGGGCCTGCTTCATCAGGTTGTTCATGTTCCCGGGCATGCCGCCCATGTATCCGCCGTGTTTCGCCATTTTTCCTCCTGTCGGCCCGTCAGTCTTCCTCGATATCCATCTCGATGCCGGGGATCCGCCGGCCGGGCACCACCTTCGGCAGCGCCTCGTCCTTTTTGAGCAGGGCCAGTTCTATATGAAACTTCTTTCCGAACCGTTTTTCCAGTTTGTTCCTGAGTTCCGCTTCGAGCGTCGTCTTCGCGACGTTCAGCTTGAAGCCGTTGCTGAAAAGGATCTGCAGAATGTCCGGCTTCGCGCCGATCTTTGTGCCGACGAAGACCGATGCGACCATCGGCTCCAGTCCGTCCACAAAATCCTTCCAGTTCTCCGAAAGCAGCTGATAGTCCGCATAATCCGCGTCGGACACTTCGACGGTCCGCCGTGCTTCTTCCGGTGTTTCCTGTCCGCCGGACGCGTGCTCCACGTCTTCTGCAATCTCTCGCACTTCCTGCGCGCGGCTTCCCGCCGGGACGCCGTTCCTCAGCTTGTCCTCCAGCACGCGGATGCGGTCCAGCAGGCTGTCCGGATCCTCTTCCATCTCCGGCTGCATCATCCGCATGATCGCAATCTCGAGCAGCACACGCTTCGCGGCCGCGTAGCGCATTTCGTTCGACAGGGCGCTTAAGATGCGGATGTACCGCATGATCTGCCCGATCTCGGTCCCGCGCGCCTCCTCCTTCATCCGAAGCAGGTTCTCGCGCGAAATGCCCAGCACCTCCTCGTCCGGGTCTTCGGTCTGGATCATCAGGATGTTCCTGAGGTACCAGATGAAGTCCGTGACGAACTGGCCGATGTCCCGGCCGGCCGCCATGACGCCGTCGATCAGATTCACCGCGCCGGCCACGTCATAGTCCAGCACCGCTTTCAGCAGATCTGAGAACACCTGCTGGTCGACGGCTCCGAGGACGTCCAGGACCTTTTCGTAGGTCAGCGTCTCTCCGTAGCAGAAAGAGATGCATTGCTCCAGCAGCGACAGGGCGTCGCGCGACGAGCCGTCCGCGACCCGGGCAATGTAGCGCACCGCGCCGTCCTCCGCCTGCACGTTCTCCGCGCGCATCAGGTCCCGCAGCTGTCCTTCCAGCTGTTCCAGCGACAGGCGCTTGAAATCGTAGCGCTGGCACCGGGACAGGACCGTGACCGGGATCTTGTGGACCTCGGTCGTCGCGAGGATGAAGATCACGTATTCCGGCGGCTCCTCCAGCGTCTTCAGCAGCGCGTTGAACGCGCCGGGCGAGAGCATGTGCACTTCGTCGATGATGTAGACGCGGTATTTGCCTTCCGTCGGCTTGTAGCGGACCTCCTCGCGGATCTCGCGGATGTTGTCGACGCCGTTGTTCGACGCCGCATCGATCTCGACCACGTTCACGGAGTTCCCGGAAAGGATCGAGCGGCAGACCTCGCATTCATTACAGGGGCCGCCGTCTACGGGGTGTTCGCAGTTCACCGCGCGGGCGAAGATCTTCGCCATCGTCGTCTTGCCCGTTCCGCGGGTGCCGCAGAACAGATACGCATGGCCGATCCTGCCGGAACGGATCTGATTTTTCAGTGCCCGGACAATGCCTTCCTGCCCCACCACTTCCTCGAAGCGGGTCGGACGCCATTTCCGGTACAGCGCGGTATAAGCCATAACTGCCTCGTCAGGGTATACTTATAGTCTTCATTATTATATTATAAACAGGCCCTGTTTACAAGGATAATTGCGGTTTTTGAGCGGGAAAAAGAAGCGAAAAAGCGGACGCCCTGAAAGCGTCCGCTCTTCTTCTCTGTTTTCGCAGAAACCGCGCGTCTTCCTTCGAACCGTCCCGAAACGGTACTCCGGAAGCAAGCTCCTTCCAGGCGTCCTCATGTCACACAAAACTCTCCGCTTAGTGCTGCTTCGTTCCCGACCTGACACGGTTCACGGCGTCCTGTTGCATAAGACCCGGATATCATCACCGCCCCCGGAGGCGGCTTTCGGCGCCCTCCGGTCGACATCACCCCCGCAGGCTTCGGGTACAAGGCACGCCACTGCCCCGGCTGCGCGGCATTCCCTATTATACAGACCTCACCGCGGATTTGTCAATGATCCGCCGCGGATCGTCCGCTTTTTCTTTCCGCCTTGCCGCAAGCTCGTACACAGCGATCCCGGCCGCCGCGAGCACGCCCGCCGTCACAAGGCCCGGCACCGTCTTCAGAAAGCCGGCCAGGCTTCCCAGAAGCGGCACGGTGCCCCGGTAGCGCCCTAACACGTTCCCGGCGGGCACCGGGACCGGGTCGGCGGCGCCGTCCGCGTCGCTCGCGGTCCGGAAGCTGCCGTCCAGGACCTCGGCCACGCGGTGCGTCACAAATCCGCCCGCGCTCTGCGGCCGCGGATCGCGGAACAGGATGACGTCCCCCGTCCGCACGTCCTCCGGCGCGCACCGCTCGATCAGCATCAGGTCGCCCTGCCGGATCGCCGGGGCCATGGAGTCTGTCGTCATCATGACAGGCGCCAGGCCGAAAACGTCGGCAGGCACGTCCGGCCGCAGCAGGTGCTTCACGGTCAGGATCCCGCAGGCCAGCACGAACAGGCCCAGCAGCACGCCGCAGACCGCCGCGAGGATCTTCCCGGCGCGGCCGCGCCGCTTCGGCGCCGCATCTTCCGTCTTTCCGGCGCGTTTCACTCTTCCACTCATTTCTCCTCCCTTCCGCGCGTCAGCAGGAGAACGAAAAAGGCCCCGGCTGTAAAGCCGGGGCCTTTTCGGGATGCAGAGCATCTTCAGTAGCGGGAGGGGGATTTGAACCCTCGACACTGCGGGTATGAACCGCATGCTCTAGCCAACTGAGCTATCCCGCCAAATGCATGTCTTCCCAAACGTGCTTAAGTATATTAACACAGTTTTTCAGAGGTGTCAACGCATTTTTTCAAGGTTTCTTCAGGGCCGCGGGGCGCCCGCCGGCGCCGGAAAACGGCCGTCGCAGGACCGTCCGGCCTTACTCTTCCACGACGGTCAGGTGCCGGTTCTCTTCGGCGGCGTCCGTGAACACGCTGATGAATCCGCGCTCGAACGTCTTGCCGCTCGTCCGGTACGTGAGCACCGTGTCCTCGAACGGCTCCGTCAGGACGTCGAACAGGGCGTCCAGGTTCATCCCGTAGTAGTCCGGGAAGTTCATTGCCCGCTTCAGGAAGCCGTGGACCTCCCGCGCGTTCGCGTAAAATCTGAAATCCAGAAAGATCTGTCTTGCCATCTTATATTTCCCGGGCCGCTGCCCGGTCTTCCCCCTTGTCAATAGAGCTGCTTGAACGTTTCGTAATGGTCGTCCGTATAGAAGATCAGCCCGTCGTCCGAATAGACGATGCGCTTCGCGTTCCGCGAGCCGCCGTTGTAATCGATGTCGCACTCATAATACTTCCGGCCGCTCTTCTTCGGGAGCTTCCCCTCGTTATTGCCGAACCGGTCGCCGCCGATGGACTTGCCCGGCGCGTAGTTCTTCAGGCTTCCGCCGTTCCAGCCGAGCGCCTGCGCGTCCTTCTTCGTAATGAAGTTCGACGGCAGCTTCCCGTAGAGATGCAGGTACAGCGCGACGTGGTCGCGGTCGGTGTAGGTGCCGTCCTCCCGGACCGTAATGCCGCCGGGGCCGGTCGGGGCGGGCGTCTCAGTGGACGGCTCCGGAACGGGCGTCAGCGTCAGTGCCTCGGACGTCGTCCGCTCCTGCTCCGTCTCAACGGGCACGGTCGCCGGCGGGTCCGTCGGGCGTTCCGTCTGCCCGGACGGCTCGACCGAAATGTCGTACGACGGGTCGGGCACGTCATTGTTCCCGTAGTTCTTCTGGATGTAGAGATAAACGGCCGCCGCGATCACCAGGACCGTCA
>JAGDBR010000322.1 GCA_017958935.1 Lachnospiraceae bacterium
ACGATGTTCTCCGTCGCGGTGAACACGTCCACGAGCTTGAAATGCTGGTGGATCATGCCGATGCCGTACTGGAAGGCGTCCTTCGGCGAAGCGATGACGACTTCCTTTCCGCCGATCAGGATCTGGCCCTCATCCGGATAATAAATACCCGAGATCATGTTCATGAGCGTCGTCTTTCCGGAACCGTTCTCGCCCAGAACGGACAGGATCTCCCCGTCGTACACGGAGAGGTTCACGTCCTTGTTGGCGACGATCTTTCCGAAAGTCTTCGTAATGTTCTTCAGTTCTACGGCCGGGATGCGGTCCATGGTCGTTCTCCATTCTTTTCGCCGCGCGCTTTTCACGGCGCAGGCGTCGTCTGTAAAAAGAAAAGACGGCGGGACCCTAAGGCCCCGCCTCTTTTACGTCAGGGATCAGCCGTAATTCTCGTTGAGCAACTCAATGCCGTCGATCCGAAGATCGAAATACGGAGCGGAACGGAATTCAGACTCGCTGAAGAAACCGTCCTTGATGACCTCGGTATCGCCCGTGTAGGCAGCGTCGGTGTCGACGTCCGCCATGTAGGACGTGACCGCAGCACCGTTCACGGTGAACTTGGAGGTATCGAACACGTGCAGGGAGCCGTCGGCGAGCGCCTTCTTGACTTCCTCGAGCTTCTCAGCCGTGCCGGCCGCGACCGCGTTGTTGTTCAGCTCGGTCAGGACGACGGAGCCCGTCGCCACCGTACCGGTCCAGTCGGTATCGAAAGCCTTGCCTTCGGCAATGGCCTGGATCGCGTACTTGAAGTACGGAGCCCAGTCGATGCGGGAAGAGACCAGGAAGGTGTTCGGGCACGCGGACTGCGTGGAACCGTTGTAGGAAACGTTCGGGATGCCGTTCTCTTCGCACATCGCCGGAGCGCCCATGGAGTCGGCATGCTGGGAAAGGAGCACGCACTTGGACTGCTTGATCAGGGATTCTGCCGCTTCGGACTCGAGCGTCTGGTCATACCAGGAACCGGTGAAGATGACCTTCATCGTGGCTTCCGGAACGATCGAACGAAGTCCCAGGAACCAGGAGGTGTAGCCGGACATGACTTCCGCGTACGTGAAAGCGCCGACGTAACCGACGACCGCTTCTTCAGTCTTGACCTTGCCCGCGTCGATCATTTCCTTCAGCTTCATGCCGGCGACGACGCCCGCAAGATAACGGCCTTCATAGATCGATGCGAAAGCGTTGTGGTAGTTCGCAAGCTTCTCGGTATGCGCCTTCGTGCCGGTCGCATGGGAGAACTGGACGTTCGGGAATTCCTTCGCGGCCTGGATCATGTAATCCTCATGGCCGAAGGAGTCCGCAAATACGAACGAGCAGCCTTCGTCGACGAGTTCCTTCGCGGCAACGTAGCACTCATTGCCTTCCGGGATGTTCGTCTTCAGGATGACGTTCTCGTCCTTCAGACCGAGTTCCTTGCAGGCAGCCTTGGCGGCGTCGATGAAGTTCTTGTCATAGGTGGAGTTTTCGTCATGCAGGAAGATGAAGCCGACCTTCCTGTTCGCAAGACCGCTCTTGTCGTCACCCTTCTCGGAGCCGTTGGTATTGGAGCAGGCTGCCAGGGAAAGGATCATCAGTGCGCTTAAGACCAGTGCGACTAACTTTTTCATCATTTCTCTCCTCTTTGAAAAATAAAAGATAGTGTATGTATCCGAAAGCCGTGAAGGCTTCAAGATCAGGGGGTCTGCGTTCAGCAGAAAGTGATGCCGTCTTCCGACATCGACGCGATCCGGGCGAGGGATTCGATCCTGTAGCCCTTCCTGCGGATCATCTCGCCGCCGGGCTGGAACGCCTTTTCGATCGCGATCCCGCAGCCGGCGACCTTCGCGCCAGCCTGCTCGACGATCGAGATCAGGCCTTCGAGCGCCGCGCCGTTCGCGAGGAAGTCGTCAATGATCAGAACGACGTCGCCGGGTCCCAGGAAAGGCTTCGCGACCAGAGCGCTGTATTCGTTCCCGTGTGTGAAGGAGAACACGCGCGCCGAGTAGAATTCCTCCGTCGCGACGTTCCGGGTGCGGCTTTTTTTGGCAAAAACAAGCGGACAATGAAAAGCTTCTGCCGTCACGACCGCCATTCCGATGCCGGAGGCTTCGATCGTCAGGATCTTGTTCACGCCCGCGTCCTTGAAGAGACGTTTCCACTCTTCCGCCATCTGCTGAAAGAGCTCCACGTCGATCTGATGGTTCAGGAAACCGTCCACTTTCAGGATATCGCTGCCAATGACCCTGCCGTCCTTCGCAATGCGTTCTTCCAGAAGCTTCATGCGGTCTATCCTCCCCAAACAGATACCATAATCATACTTTATCGAAGGTTCAAAAATCAATAATGAATTATGGCGAATATATACTGAAAAGGTTTCTTTTTTTGTGCAAAATGTCAAAGGGGCTCCGCCGATGGCGAAGCCCCTTATCCACAGCCGGCAAAGCCCTTCCCGGCGAAGGCGAAGCCGTTTCTTCCGGTCATTCCGGCCGGTTCAGCACGATCTCTTCAAGAGACCTTTTCGGGACGTAATGCGTGTTCGCTTCGTCCCTGTAATAATCAATGCTCCCGTCCGCCTGCACGTCCGTCAGCACGATGTGCTCGGCCGGCTTGCCGATCGCGAGCACGAGGTTCGGGACGACGGTCTCGGGCAGTCCGAGCGATACGCGCAGCGCCTCCGGATCGAAGTTCCCGATCATGATGCCGCCGAGCCCTTCTTCCACGGCCTGCAGCAGGATCGTCTGCGCGACGATGCCGACGTCGCGGGCGAAGCGCTGGACGTTCGGCGCGATCGCGGTGTCCACGGCGATCAGGATGTAAGCCGTGGGCTCCGTGCCCGGGAACGGCAGGTTGAGATGCGCAAGCTTCCGCGCGTACTTCACTTCTTTCCGGAACTTTTCATTGTCCGGGTCTTCGTTCGACCAGTAGAACTTCAGCGGCTGCAGGTTCACGGAAGACTCGCAGTACCGTGCGGTGTCGATGAAGGCCAGCAGCTGTTCCTTCGGAACCTTCACGCTTCTGTCATACCCTCTGTAGGAACGGTTCCTTTTCGCAAGTTCTTTAATCAACGTTCAAGTCCTCCAGGCTGATGCGTTTGCCGTCGCGCCAGATCCGCTCGAGATCGTAGAACAGACGGTCTTCCTTGTTGAAAACATGGACGATCACGTCGCCGTAGTCCAGCAGGATCCAGGAAGTCGTGCGCGCGCCTTCGATCGCCCGCGGCGTATAGCCCGCGCGGCCGAGCGCTTCCTCGACGGCGTCCTGGAGCGCCGTGACCTGACGGTCGTTGTCGCCCGAAACGATGATGAAATAGTCGGCAATGACGGTCACGTCGCGGATGTCCAGCACCGTGATGTCCTGACCCTTGTGTTCGTCCAGCGCCTTGCAGGCGATGTTGACAAGTTCCTTTGCGTTCTTCATGCAGTACCCTTTTCTTTGTAGTATTGATATGTTTCCATGCCGGCGGGATCGATCTCCCGGCCCTGCGCTCTCAGATAGGAAAAACTCGATTCGAGCATCCGGACGACGCATTCGTCCAGGTCCTCGTACGCGAGTTCCCGCAGCTCATCAAGCTGCGGCAGCTTCTTCCGTGTCGGCTCGATGAAATCCGCGACGTAGACGATCTCTTCCAGCAGCGTCATGCCCGGCCGTCCGACCGTATGCCACCGGATCGCCGACAGGATCTCCTGATCCTCCACGCCGTAGTCCCGCTTCGCCATCGCCGCGCCGAGCTTCGCGTGGATCAGCGACGTGTTCCGGCGCTCGACGTCGGACAGCTCGACGCCGTAGCGTTCGGCCGTACCGATCCTGTCCTCCTTCGGCACGTTCTTCGCGCAGTCGTGCAGAAGTCCCGCAAGATAAGCGCGCTCCGGATCCGCCCCGTAGCGGACGGCGAGCTTCCGCGCTGTCTTCGCAACGCCCATCGTATGGCTGTAGCGGTGCGGGTCCAGCTCTTCTTTCAGACGCTCCCGGATCTCCTTCTTCGTCATTTCGGCAACACGATCTTCCTGTCCTTCGGATCCTTTGCCGGCTTGTAGAGCACCATCTTCTTGCCGATCGTCTGGACGACCTCGGCGCCCGTCGCTTCCGCGACCGCTTCGACGATCGCGCGCGGATCGTCGGCGCAGTTCTTTAATACGCCGATCTTAATGAGTTCGTTCGCCTCCAGATGCTCCCCGATCGCTTCCACGATCCCGTCGGTCAGGCTGTCCTTGCCGACGAGGAAGACCGGATCGAGCTTCATCGCGAGGCTCTTTAAATAAGCTCTCTGTTTACTGGTCATTCATGCTCCTTTGCTGAAAAGCAGCGTTTCATAATATTATCATAAGGGATCTTCCCGCAGGCGGGCCTTTCCTTATGACGGGTAATACTCAAACTGGTGGCCGTACATGCGCACGACGTCCCCCTCCTGCACGCCCATCTCCTCCAGGTCCTTGAGGATGCCGGATTCGCGCAGGAAGCGCTGGAAGAACCGGAAGCCCTTCTCGGAATCCAGGTTCGTGTAGCCGAGCATCTTCTCGACACGCGGGCCTTCGACGACGAACGCGCCGTCCGCGTCCCGCACGACCGTGTAGGGCAGGCTCGCGCCGCTGTCCATCTCGTATTCGAACTCCGGCTCGTAGACCGTGACCTCGCGCGGCATTTCCTTCAGCCGCTCCATCACGTACGCCATGAGTTCCTTCGTGCCCTCGTGCGTGGCGGCCGAGACCGCGAACACCGGGACGCCCTTCGGTTCGTACGCTTTGCGGATCCGCTCGACGGGATCCTCTTCGCCTTCCTCTGCATAGATCGCGTCGGTCTTGTTCGCGACGATGATCTGCGGCTTTTCCGCCAGGACTTCGCTGTATCTTCGCAGCTCCTCGTTGATCTTCTCGATGTCGTCGAGCGGGTCCCGGCCTTCCGTCGACGCGGCGTCGACGACATGCAGCAGAAGCTTGCAGCGCTCGACGTGGCGC
>JAGDBR010000031.1 GCA_017958935.1 Lachnospiraceae bacterium
AATTCGCTGACGACCGCAACGTCCGTTTTGGTCCCGATCCAGTGCGAATTCTACGCAATGGAGGGCTTATCCCAGCTGCTTCGCACAGTGAGCCTTGTGCAGAAGAAGCTGAACCCCGGCCTGAAGATGGAGGGCGTCGTCTTTACGATGTACGACGTGCGTACGAATCTTTCGCAGCAGGTCGTTGACAGCGTGAAGCAGTACCTGCAGGACAAGGTCTATGACACGATCATTCCGCGGAACGTGCGGCTTGCCGAAGCACCGAGCCACGGAATGTCTATCCTGGAATATGATTCCCGCAGCGCCGGCGCAGAAGCATACAGACAGCTGGCAAAAGAAGTAATGAATTACTAATTGTTCCACGTGGAACAATTGAAAGGAACAGTATGGCAGCAAAAGCAAAACCCAAGGGATTGGGGAAGGGACTCGGTTCACTACTAGGTGATGTGGCAGATATCACGCGCGTCACTGCGTCTCCGGTAACGGAAGAAGACCTGAAAACCGAGCAGACGGTAAAGATCAGGCTTGTCGAACCGAACCGCGAACAGCCGCGCAAGGCATTTGACGAAGAAAGTCTGCGGGAACTGGCGGATTCCATTGCGCTTCATGGCGTGATCCAGCCGCTGATCGTGCGGAAAAAAGACGAGCATTATGAGATCATCGCCGGCGAGCGCCGCTGGAGAGCCGCTAAACTGGCCGGATTAAAGGAAATTCCGGTGATCGTCAAAGACTATACCGAGGAAGAGATCGCCGAGATCTCGCTGATTGAGAACATCCAGAGAAGCGACCTGAACCCGATCGAAGAAGCCGAAGCCTACGAAAAGCTGATCCGTGGATACGGCCTGACGCAGGAAGCGCTGGCGGAACGTGTTTCGAAGAACCGCACCGTCATCGCAAATGCGCTGCGCCTTTTAAAACTTCCGGAAGACGTGCGGACGATGCTGGAGCAAGGGATCCTTTCTACAGGCCACGCAAAGGCCATTCTCGGCGCAGAAACGGAAACGCTGCAGTCCGAGATCGCAAAGAGCGTCGTTGAAAAAGGCTTAAGCGTACGCGATACCGAAACGCTGGTCAAGAATGCCGGAAAGCCGAAAAAGGGCCCGAAAGCCCCGAAAAAGCTGCGGAACACCGCAGAATACGAGAAAGTCGAGCAGGATCTGAAGGCCAAACTCGGCACAAAGGTCTCGATCGACCGCCGAGCGGACAATGCCGGACGGATCATCATCGATTTTTACTCGCTGGACGATATCGAGCGGATCCTGAAGCACATTCAGTAAGACTAAGGACACTTCGGCAAACGGTAAGCCGCAGAACACAGCGCAATCGGTAAGCCCCGGAACACCCCGGCAAACGATATACTTCCGATCACAGCGCAAACGATATGCCCGCGGACCCTGCCGGCACCTGTTTTAATATTTGCCGCCTTCAAACGCGGCAGAACGCACAGTAAAGGAGCAAGACGAAATGTGGCTTGAAAATCTGCTCTCGATCCTTTCGCCCTATAAATATATCATCGCCGCGCTGACGGCATTGCTGATCATCCTGCTTTTCGTGCTGGTGATCATCCTGTTCGCGCGGCAGCAGCGGCTGTTCAAGCGCCTGAATTACTTCATGCGCGGATCCGACACCGAATCGCTGGAATCGACGCTTAGGCGCGTCATTGACGACAACAAGCAGGTCAAGATCCAGCTGAAGAACAACGTGGACGAGATCGTGAAGATCAATGAGAACCTGCTGACGGCGTACCGGAAGCACGGCATCGTCAAGTTCAACGCATTCCCGGGCATGACCGGCAAGGTCAGCTCGAGCATCGCGCTCCTGAACAATGAAAACAACGGCATCGTCATCACGTCGATCCACGGCCAGGAAGGCTGCTATACCTATGTAAAGGAAATCATGAACGGCAAGTCGATCAGCCCGCTGACGAAGGAAGACGAGGAAGCGCTGAAGATCGCATTGCAGATGCAGGTGTAATACGACCTTGTTAAATGTTTAACAAGCGCAGACAACACCGACCTACACTCCCCAAGGAGGACAGCATGACCCGAAAGAACATTTTAGTGACACTTCCGCTGTTCGCATCGCAGCAGGCGGCTTTTGAGCAGGCCGTGGCGGGCGGACAGTACGACTGCCGGTTCTATTACGCGCCGGCGGACCGCCACATGCCGGAAACGCTGACGGCGCAGGGCATGGTGGCGCCGTCAGCCGAGATCCCGGCGGACATTCACGCGGTCGTCGGCGACTTTGCGGCGAAGAAGATCGCGCCGTATTACGACACGCTGGAATTCCTGCAGGTCGCGGCCGCGGGCTTCGACGGCCATGTGAAGCCGGGCGTCCTGCCGGAAGGCTGCGTTTTCTGCAACGCTTCCGGCGCCTACAACGCCATTGTCTCCGAACAGCTTCTGGCGCTGACGTTCGCGGCGATCCGGCGGATGCGCGAGACCTACGCGCAGCAGGAAAAGCACCTCTGGAGGCATCCGGGCGAAATGAAGTCCATTAACGGCTCGACCGTGGTCGTCGTCGGCATGGGCGACATCGGCGGCGCGTACGCGAAGAAAATGAAGGCGCTGGGCGCCTATGTGATCGGCGTGCGGCGCTCCGAGCGCGAAAAACCGGATTACGTCGACGAACAGTACACGATCGCACATTTTGACGAGGTGCTGCCGCGCGCGGACATCCTCTGCCTGATCGTGCCGGGCGGTCCCGAAACGGACGGCCTGCTGTCGGAAGAGCGGATGCGCACGATGAAGAAGGACAGCGTGATCGTCAATGCAGGCCGCGGGACCGCGATCGACGAGCCGGCGCTGATCCGCCTCCTTCATGAAGGCTGGTTCTTCGGCGTCGGCCTGGACGTTGCCTCCAAGGAGCCGCTGCCGGCCGACGAACCGCTGTGGGACGCGCCGCGCGTCACGCTGACACCGCACACCGGCGGCGCCTGGCAGAAGGTGACCCAGCAGACGATCTTCGACATCTGTGTCGGAAACCTGCACGCCTGGGCCTGCGGCGGGGAATACACGCACAGAGTACGATAATACTTCAGAAAAGCGCCCCGGCAACATGCCGGCTGACTTCCGGACGGCCCTGAGCACACATCATGAGACGGCGCAGCATCGTCAGGGACGTACCGGGCACACAAACAGAACAGGAGAACAACATGGACTTAAGATTACCGGTTCCGGGAAAAGACGGAAACAAGTATGTGCCTTTCGACAAGCGCACGGGCGAGAGCTCGGTCGTGTTTTTCACGCGCGATCTGTCGGAGAAAGGCCTGCAGAAGATCTATGACCGCGTGTCGGCGGTGCTGGAAGGAAAGATCGCCGTCAAGCTGCATACCGGCGAGCCGGAAGGACCGAACATCCTTCCGCGTGTCTGGGTGAAGGACCTGATCGAGAACAGGCTGCCGGACGCGACGATCATTGAAACGAACACCTACTACAAGGGCGACCGCTACACGACGAAGGACCACTTAAAGACGCTGAAGACGAACGGCTGGACGTTCTGCCCGGTCGACATCACGGACGCGGACGGCGTCGCGGCGCTGCCGGTCGAGGGCGGCAAGTGGTTCAAGGAGATGCACGTGGGCGCGAGCATGCTGAACTATGATTCGCTGCTTGTGCTGACACATTTCAAGGGCCACGTCATGGGCGGCTTCGGCGGCAGCAACAAGAATCTCGGCATCGGCTGCGCGGACGGACGCGTCGGCAAGCGCGAGATCCACAGCACAGCCGGCACAGACGACTGGGGCATCAATGAAGAAGAGCTGATGGAGCGCATCTCCGAGAGCACGAAGGCGACGGTCGACTATTTCGCGCCGCGCATCTGCTTCATCAACACGATGCGCAACATGTCGGTCTCCTGCGACTGCGAAGGAAAGGGCGCCGAACCGGTCGTCACGCCGGACATCGGGATCCTGGCGTCGCTGGACATCCTGGCGGTCGACAACGCCTGCATCGACCTGCTGTACAGCCTCCCGGGCGGCGGCGGCAAGGCGATGATCGAGCGCGTCGAGACGCGTCACGGCCTGCGGCAGCTCAGCTACATGAAGGAGCTCGGCATGGGCAACGACCGCTACACGCTGATCGACATCGACAATGACGACGCGGTCATCACGGCGGCGGAAGCTGTGAAGGACATCGCGCCGGAATGGAAGCCGGACCGCTACAACATCTTCTGGGGCAGGAACAAGAGAGTCTAAGCGCAGCGGGCAGCACAGCGTGAGCGCCGCAGCAAAAGCAGCGTGAGCGCAGCGGGACACACCGAGTAAGCGCAGCGGGCAGC
>JAGDBR010000323.1 GCA_017958935.1 Lachnospiraceae bacterium
CGTTCACAAAATGACGATAGAACAAATGGTCGCCTTTGTAGATGAAAAAGTCAGTGTCTTACTGGATTGTAGCATATTATGAATGAAAATTCCAACGGGTTTTCAACAGGTATTAAACAAAATGTTGATTCTTTTCGACGGATAGGTCGGTTTTTGTGAAAAGTATGTTGAAAACATGTTGATACCCTGTTGATATTCATTCCGCTCCCGCCCTGTATTTTTTCCGGAAACAGGTTTTTCTGCACGTATCGAAAAACAAGCTTTCAAAGACTGCCGCACGCAGGTCCGCGTCTTCCCGGACAGCTCCGGCGTTTTCTGTCCCGAACAGCCCCGCAAAAGCCCCGAAATACAAGAAAAACCTTGACTTTACGCGGAAAAATCACTATAATCTTCTCCGTGTCTTATCTTTGAAGGATTCTAATTCAAAAAGACAGGAGGATATCGTAACCATGAAAATGACGTTTCAGCCGAAAAAGCGTTCTCACGCAAAAGTTCACGGCTTCCGCGCAAGAATGGCTTCTGCAGGCGGCAGGAAAGTTCTGGCTTCCAGAAGAGCGAAGGGAAGAAAAGTTTTAACTGTTCAGTAAGCCGCTTTCGCAAGTGGCTTTTTTTACGTGCCGGCATCAGGCAGCGCCCGGTCCCGGCACGCCATGACGCAAGGCGGGAGACGCAGCTTTGAGAAACATTGATTCTTTGAAAAACGGAGAATTCCAGCGGATCTACAAGCTTCACGACTCCCTTGCCTGCGGGCCGGTCGTCATGTACAAGGCAGAAGGCACCGGGAAACTCGGGATCGTCTGCTCGAAGAAGGTCGGCAACTCGGTGGTCCGCCACCGCTTCGCCCGGCTCGTCCGGGAAATCTACAGAAAACACAAAGATGAGATCAAAGAAGGCACAGATCTGATAGTCGTCGCGCGCGAAAGCGCAAAGGAACAAGGATTTACCGAGATCGAGGACGCGTTTGTCAAACTCCTTAAACGCCATTCGGTCTATTCAGAAAAAGGAATCGAAGTGCGCGTATGAAAAAGGCCATGATTGCAATGATCCGATTCTACCAGCGGTATCTTTCACCGCTGAAACGTACGACGCACTGTATTTTTACCCCCACGTGCTCCCAGTACGCCGTTGAGGCGATCGAGAAGTACGGGCCGTTAAAAGGCGGCTGGCTGACGGCGAAGCGCCTGCTGCGCTGCAACCCGTTCAACCGGAACGGCGGGTACGACCCTGTTCCTTAAAAAGTAGGAGGAAAAATGAGTTTTTTAACAGCGACACAAAGCACCTGGTTCCTGATCGGCTGGATCGCGAAGGGACTCGGCTTCGTCATGAACGCCATTTACGAGTTCCTGTACTGGGTCGGCAGTACGGTCTTCCATTCCGGGAACATGCCGAGCATCGGTATTGCGATCATCCTGTTCACGATCGTCATTAAGGCGCTCCTGATCCCGCTGACGATCAAGCAGCAGAAGTTCTCGAAGCTGCAGTCGGTCATGTCGCCCGAGATCCAGGCCATTCAGAACAAGTACAAGGGAAAGACCGACAACGCGTCCATGATGGCGCAGCAGGAAGAGACGAAGGAAGTCTACGCGAAGTACGGCACGTCCGCGACGGGCGGCTGCCTGCAGATGCTGATCCAGATGCCGATCCTCTTCGCCCTGTACCAGGTCATCTACAAGCTGCCGGGCTACATCGGCAGACTGAAAGCCCTCTACGACGGACCCGCGTCCGCGCTGGAGGCGATCTCCGGCTGGAATACGAACGAGCAGCTGATCCAGCTCGCGACGTCCAACCAGGTCCAGAAGGCCGCAGAGGTCTTCGCGGGCGAAAACGCGCACAACTACATCATCGACATGATGTACAACTTCTCTCAGACCGAGTGGCAGACGCTCCAGGGGATCTTCAACAATCCCCAGCTGACGTCGTCCTATGAAGCGGTCCGCACTTCGATCAATCACGCGAACAGCTTCCTGGGCTTCGACCTTGCCGACACGCCTTTCAATCAGATGTTCAACGGTCCGTGGTGGATCGTGCTCATCCCGATCCTGTCGGGCGTCCTGCAGTGGCTCTCCACCCGCGTCATGTCCACGCAGCAGTCCTCTGCCGTGGACCAGAGCAATTCGATGGCAGCGTCGATGAAGACCATGAACTACATCTTCCCGCTGATGTCCGTCGTCTTCTGCTTCATGTTCTCCGCCGGTCTCGGCATTTACTGGGTCGCCTCCGCGGGCGTCCAGGTCATTGTTCAGCTGATCGTGAACAATTACATCAATAAGGTCGACATCAATACGATGGTCGAGCAGAACATCGCGAAGATCAACGAGAAACGCGCGAAGAAGGGCCTGCCGCCGAAGAAGATCAATTCTTTCGCGGCGACCGTCCAGAGCATCGAGCAGTCGAAGGCGAACGAAGACGCGCTGAAGGTCTCCCTGAAGGAGAAGGCAGACGCTTCGACGGCCTATTACGAGGCGCATTCGACGGCGAAGAAGGGCTCTCTGGCGGAGAAGGCCGGCATGGTGCAGGCATACGAAGAGCGCATGAAAGAACAGAAATCCGGAAAGAGGAATTGAAATGGCAGATAAGAAGGTTTTTACGGCAGATACGATCGACGATGCCATTACCAAGGCAACGATGGACCTCGGGATCCCGAGCGACCGTCTGGGATATGAGATCCTCGACAGGGGCGCGGCCGGTTTCCTGGGCATCGGCAGACGCCGGGCATCCATCTCCGCCTGGGAAATGACGGAAGAAGAGGCCGAAAAAGTGAAGGAAGAGGCCGAGAAGGCCATTGCGGCCGCAAAGGCCCAGAAAGAAAAAGCCGCGGAGGAAGCCCGGGCGAAAGCGAAAGCCGACGCCGAGGCGAAGGCCGGAAAGGCCGCCGAGGCAGCGAAAGAAGCGAAGCCGGTGAAGAAGGAAGAAAAGCCGGCGGAGAAGAAGGAAACTTCCGAAAAGACGAAGACCACCGCGAACGACAAGGCGCACTTCGAGGACGGCAAGGCATTCCTGCTGGACGTCTTCGACAAGATGGGCATGGAAGTCGAGATCACCTACGACTACGACGCGGAGGAGAATTCGCTGAACATCAACCTGGCCGGCAAGGAAATGGGCGTGCTGATCGGTAAGCGCGGCCAGACGCTGGACTCCCTGCAGTACCTGACCTCGCTGGTCGTCAACCGCTCCGGCGAGCATTACATCCGCGTCAAGCTGGACACGGAGAACTACCGGGAGCGCCGGAAAGAGACGCTGGAAGCGCTGGCGAAGAACATTGCCTACAAGGTCAAGCGCACACGCAAGAGCGTTTCCCTGGAGCCGATGAACCCGTACGAGCGGCGCATCATCCACTCCGCCCTGCAGCAGGACAATTTCGTCATGACGAAGTCCGAGGGCGAGGAGCCGTTCCGCCACGTGGTCGTGTTCTACAGAAGGAACAAGAACGGACAGGAGCGTTAAGCACAGTCAGAAGGAGGTCCGGGAGGGCCTCCTTTTTTAAAAGCCATGGAAAAGACGATCGCAGCGGTCTCGACGGGCCTGACGCCTTCCGGCATCCTGATCATACGGATGTCCGGGGACGACGCCGTCCGGATCGCAGACCGCGTGTTCCGCGGGAAAAAAGCCTTATCGAAAGTGAAAAGCCATACGATCCACCATGGCTTTATTCGTGATGCCGAAACACGGGAAGACCTGGACGAGGTCCTGGTCTCCGTCATGCGGTCGCCGCATACGTACACGGGCGAGGACACCGTGGAGATCAACTGCCACGGCGGCCTGCTGGTCGCGAAAAAGGTGCTGGACCTGCTGCTGAAGAACGGCGCGGAACCGGCAGAGCCCGGCGAGTTCACGAAACGCGCGTTTTTGAACGGGCGGATGGACCTGTCGCGGGCGGAAGCGGTCATTGACGTCATCGAAGCGCAGAACGATTTCGCGGCGAAGGCGTCGGTCTCGCAGCTGAAGGGTGCGGTGTCGGAGAAGATCCGCGCGCTGCGGGAAGCCCTGCTTTTCAGGATCGCTTTCATCGAGGCAGCGCTCGACGATCCGGAGCATTATGAGCTGGAAGGCTACGGCGGGGAGCTGAAGGAAACGGTCGAGGGCGTCCGGGAAGAGGTCCGGACCCTGCTGAAGACGGCCGATTACGGAAGCATCCTGAAGGCCGGCATCCGGACGGTCATCGCCGGACGGCCGAACGCGGGGAAATCTTCACTGCTGAACGCCCTCTCCGGCCATGAAAAGGCGATCGTCACGGAGATCGCCGGCACGACGCGCGACGTGCTCGAGGTGCCGGTGCAGCTGAAGGACGTGTCGCTGATCCTGATGGATACGGCGGGCCTGCGGAAGACCGAGGATACGGTCGAGAAGATCGGCGTCGGCCGCGCAAAGGAAGCGCTGGACAACACGGACCTCGTGCTGTACCTCGTCGACGCGGCGGAAGGAAAGACGCCGGAGGACGAAGAGAACCTGAACGCGCTCTATGCGTGCGGCAAAAAGGTCCTCGTGCTCCGGAACAAGACGGATCTCTTCGCGGAAAGGGATGAAGATACGGACGGCCTCGACATCTCGGCGAAGACCGGCAGCGGGCTTGACGAACTGTCGGAGCGGATCCGCAGCCTGTTCCACGAAGGAAAGATCGTACAGAACGACGAGGTCGTCATCACGTCGGCGCGCCACAAGGCGCTGCTGGCGGAAGCCGAGTGTGCGCTGACGCACGTGCTGGAAGGCATTGCGGACGGCGTCTCGGAGGACCTCATCAACATCGACCTGACGGACGCGTACGGCGCCCTCGGCCGGATCGTCGGCGAAGAGGTCGGCGAGGACGTGATCAACGCGGTCTTCGAGAAGTTCTGCATGGGGAAATAAACGGGGACGCCCGGAAGAGCTGAATGATGCTGAAGAACGAAGAAATCTATGATGTCGCCGTCGTCGGCGCGGGCCACGCAGGATGCGAGGCCGCTTTGGCGTGCGCGCGGCTTCATTTGAATACGGTCATGTTCACGGTGAGCGTGGACTCGATCGCGATGATGCCTTGCAACCCGAACATCGCCGGCACCTCGAAGGGCCACTTGGTCCGCTAGGTCGACGCCCTGGGCGGCGAGATGGGCCGGAACATCGACAAGACCTTCATCCAGTCGAAGATGCTCAATGTGTCAAAGGGACCCGCCGTGCACTCGCTGCGCGCACAGGCCGACAAGCAGCAGTATTCGCTCGAGATGCGGAAGACCCTGGAGGCCCAGGAGAACCTGTCGATCCGGCAAGCCGAGGTCGCGAAGATCATTGTCGAGGACGGCGCCGTCACAGGCGTTTCGACGGTCTCGGGCGCCGTTTACCGCGCGAAGGCCGTGATCCTGACGACGGGCGTTTACCTGAAGGCGCGCTGCATTTACGGCGACGTCTCCGAATATACGGGGCCGAACGGCCTGAAGGCGGCGAACGCATTGTCGCAGAGCCTTCTGGACAACGGCATCGAGCTTCGACGCTATAAGACCGGCACGCCGGCCCGCATGGACGGCTCCACGGTCGATTTTTCGAAGATGCAGGAACAGAAGGGCGACCGGCGGATCGTGCCGTTCTCCTTCGAAACAGACCCCGAAAGCATCCAGAAGGAGCAGGTCTCCTGCTGGCTGACCTATACGAACGAGGAAACGCACCGGATCATCCGCGAGAACATTGACCGGTCGCCGCTCTTCTCGGGTGCGATCGAGGGCACCGGCCCGCGCTACTGCCCTTCGATCGAGGACAAGGTCATGCGCTTCGCGGACAAGGACCGCCACCAGGTCTTCGTCGAGCCGGAGGGCCTCTACACAAATGAAATGTACATTGACGGGATGTCGTCGTCCCTGCCGGAGGACGTGCAGGTCGCGATGTACCGGACGGTCCCGGGGCTGGAGCACGCGAAGATCGTACGCAACGCCTACGCGATCGAATATGACTGCATCGACGCGCAGCAGCTGAAGCCGACGCTCGAATTCAAGAAGATCGCGGGCCTCTACGCGGCCGGCCAGTTCAACGGTTCCTCGGGCTATGAGGAGGCCGCTGCGCAGGGCCTGATCGCGGGGATCAACGCCGCGCGCCGCCTGACGGGCAAGGAGGAGATCGTCCTGGACCGCTCGCAGGCGTACATCGGCGTGCTGATCGACGACCTCGTCACCAAGGAAAACCATGAGCCCTACCGGATGATGACGGCCCGCGCCGAATACCGTCTCCTGCTCCGCCAGGACAACGCGGACCAGCGGCTGACGCCGCTCGGCCATGAGGTCGGCCTGATCTCCGACGAGCGTTATGCAAAATTCATAGAATATATGCGGCTGCTGGAGGAAGAGACGGCGCGCGTCGAGCGCACGTTCGTGACGGGCGGCGACTCCATTGCCGACCGGATCCGGCGGCCGGAAAGCTCGTACGAGCAGACGAAGGACATCGATCCGGAGCGGCCGGCGCTGCCGGAGCGCGTGCGCGAGCAGGTGAACATCCGGATCAAGTATGCCGGATACATTGAGCGCGAGCTGCGCCAGGTGGCCCAGTTCAGGAAGATGGAAGGAAAACGGATCCCGGAGGATCTGGATTACGACAGCGTGCCGAGTCTTCGGAACGAGGCGCGGCAGAAACTGAAGAAGATCCGGCCGTCGTCGATCGGTCAGGCGTCCCGCATCGCGGGCGTCTCGCCGGCGGACGTGTCGGTGCTGCTGGTCTGGCTGCAGAAGAACAAAGGGTGAGGCCAAGGTGAAGAACGCGGACGAAAACACGCTGAATAACAGGCCGGAGAATCCGCCTGCGGGCGGCCCGGAAACAGAAGGGCTTTTAGGGAAAAACGCCCCGGGGAAAGCTGTTTTTTCGGCAGAGGCGGTGTTGGAGGAGCGGGAAAACGTTTTCGCAACCTTTTATACCCTGCTGACCGAGAAAAACAAGGTCATGAACCTGACGGCGATCACGGAGAAGGATGAGGTCCGGGTGAAGCATTTCGAGGATTCCCTGATGCTGCTCTCCTACGACCGGGATTTCGAGACGCTGATCGACGTCGGGACCGGCGCCGGTTTTCCCGGTGTTCCGCTCGCGATCGCGCGGCCGGACGTCCGGGTGCTGCTGCTCGACTCGCTCCGGAAGCGGATCGGTTTCCTGGACGAGGTCTGCGCCGCGCTGCCGCTGCCGAACGCGGCGACGGAGCATAACCGCGCCGAGGACGCCGTGAAGGCGCATCGCGAGACCTTTGACCGCGCGGTCTCCCGCGCGGTGGCGAACCTTTCGACGCTGTCGGAGTATTGCCTGCCGTTCGTGAAGGTCGGCGGGTATTTTGTCGCTTATAAGAGCGGAAACGTCGCGGAGGAAGTGGAGGCCGCCCAAAATGCGGTCCGCCGCCTGGGCGGCGAGATCGAACGGATCGAGACCTACCGCCTTTCGAACGGCGATCCGCGGTCGCTCATCTTCATCCGGAAGATCGCGCCGACGCCGAAAAAGTACCCGCGGAAAGCGGGCACGCCGCAGAAAGACCCGCTGAGGTAAGATCCCATGACGGCGCAGAAAGACCCGCTGAGGTAAGGTCTCATGACACAGCAGAAAGACCCGCTGAGGAAAGAGCCGGTGACGCCGCAGAAAGACCCCATGAGGTAAGATCCCATGACGATGCTGACGCGCGAGGACGCGCTGAAATACGCCCTCTCCTTCCCCGACACCTATCAGGACGCCCCGTTCCACGACGACCGGTGGCAGCTGGTGCGCGTGAAGGAGACCGGAAAGACGTTCCTGCTCACTTTCGAAAAGAACGGGCATATCTGGCTGGACGTGAAGGTCCGCCCCGAGTGGCGGGACTTCTGGCGGCAGACGTACGCGTCCGTGATCCCGGGCTATCATTTGAATAAGGAACACTGGAGCACGATCATCCTCGACGGCACGGTGCCGGACAAGGACATCCGCATGATGATCGCGGAGAGCTACGATCTCGTGACGAATACGCCGACGAAGCGGATCTATGAAGCCGTGCGGCAGATCCCCGCGAGGCACGTCGCGACTTATCAGGACGTTGCACGGCTGGCCGGGAATCCGCGGATGAGCCGTGCAGTCGGCAATGCATTGCACAAAAATCCGGACCCCGAGGGCACGCCCTGCTTCCGCGTCGTGAATGCGAAGGGCGAGCTGGCCGGCGCATTTGCGTTCGGCGGACCGGGCGTGCAGGCAAACCGCCTGCGCGAGGACGGCGTCGAGGTCGTGAACGGAAAAGTCGATTTAAAGCGGTTCGGGATCACGCTTTCAGAGGACCCGGACGGCCGGGTGTATATCGTGGATGAAGGGTGAGCGTCCGGCCCGGCGGAGGGAAAGCGCCGTCGTCTGGTGAAGAGACAAGTGTTTGACTTGTCGGGAGGCAGGCGCTTCGGTCTGCCGGAGGGCAAGCGCCATCGCCCGGTGAAGAGAATTGAGTTTGACCCGGCGGAAGGAAGAAGCTTTGGTCTGCCAAGGGCAGATGGATCGGATCATGAAAAAAGCAGTTATATTTGATATGGACGGCACGATCCTGGACACGCTCGAGGATCTGGCGGACAGCATGAACCATGTGCTGAAGCAGTACGGCTGCCCGGAGCGCACGACGGACGAGCTCCGGCGTTTCGTGGGGAACGGCATCCGGAAGCTCGTGGAGCGCGCGGCACCGGCCGGGACGGTGGATGAACTGACCGGACAGATGTATGCGTCGATGCTCTCCTACTACCGGGCGCATTGCCAGGTGAAGACCAGGCCGTAC